>JACCTI010000292.1 GCA_013812515.1 Chthoniobacterales bacterium | reverse complement strand
GTGCCGATCATCCTCATCTTCATCATCATGTATTTTCTGCTCTTCCGCCCGCAGATGAAGCGGCAGAAGGAGCAGGCCCGGATCGTGTCCTCATTGAAAACCGGCGACCGCGTCGTCTCCGCTTCCGGAATCCACGGCATGATCTCGAATGTGAAGGACCGCACCGTCATCGTGAAAATCGCCGATAACGTGAAGATCGAGATGGAGAAATCCGCGATCGCGACGGTCGTAAAAGCAGTTGAGGGTTGAAAGGTGAGAGTTGAGAGAAAAGACATTGGCGGCCTGAAATTATCGCTCTAAAGACTTAACCTTTAACTCTCATTCTTTCCCCATGACTCCCGCGCTTACGTTCTTTCTCGGTCTCGTGCTCCTGGTGCTTTTCGGGTGGTACTTCGCCACTGATGTGGGTCCGAGGAAACGGTGGCTGGCCACGGCGCTCATGCTTCTGCTCGTGGCGTTCAGCCTCGTGACGATTTACCCGCCGCAGAAGAAAATCGCGCTCGGTCTCGATATTCAAGGTGGCACGTCATTTCTGATCCGGCTGATGCAAGGCGAGCGGCAGGTCAACAAGGCGATGCTCGAGCAGGCGGTCGAAGTCATCCGTAAACGTGTCGATTACTTCGGCGGCGGCGAACCAGTCATCAGCCCGGTCGGCAACGACCGTATCCTGGTTCAGATCCCAGGCTTAAGCACGGAGAAGATTCAGGAAGCACGCGCGCAGCTTTCACGTGTCGCGCAGCTCGAGTTCCGCTTGGTTTATCCCGATAACGGCGAGCGCTTGCGGGCGATTGACGCCGGCACGGAAGTGATCCCACCCGAGTACCGGATTGAGACCTACCAGATGCACGCCGAGGAAGGGGAGAAGCCAGTCGAAGAGCGGCTGCTGGTTAAAAAGAAAGCTGACCTCGGCGGCGATCGCGTCACCCAATCGGCGGCCTATTTCGGAAATGAAGGCTGGACCGTCCAACTGAAATTCGACAGCGAAGGCGCGAAGCAGTTCGGCAACATTACAGAGAAGTTCAAAGGATATCGCTTCGCGATCGTGCTGGACGGCGTGATCCAGTCAGCTCCGACAATTCGCGACGCGATCTATGGAGGCGATGCCGTCATCACCGGACGTTTCGGCGAACAGGAGGCGCGTCAATTAGCGAGTGTGCTCGAGAACCCTCTCCAGACTCCCGTCAGCATCGAGGAGCAGCGGAGCGTTTCGCCGACGCTCGGTGCGGATTCGGTGCGAGCCAGCGTCATCGCGGGTCTGATCGGTTTGGGAATGACCTTTATCTTCGTGACGATATATTACCGCTTCTCTGGCATCATCGCCAACCTGGCGCTGATTGTGAATCTGATCCTCCTGATGGGCGCGCTGACGATGTTCAATTTCGTCCTCACCTTGCCGGGAATCGCCGGCATCATCCTCACCATCGGCATGGCGGTGGATGCAAACGTGCTGATTTACGAACGCCTGCGCGAAGAGCTGGCCGCGGGCAAATCGTTGAAAGGCGCGATCGCCGCAGCATTCGATAAAGCGTTCAGCGCGATCATCGATTCGAACGTTACCACCCTCATCACTGCAGCCATTCTTTTCTGGCAGGCGACCGGCCCGGTGAAGGGTTTCGCCATTTCGCTCACGCTCGGCATTCTGGCGTCAATGTTCACGGTCCTCGTCGTTGGCCGCAACGCCTTCAGTTGGGTGATCGACACTGGTCGCGTCAAGAAGGTCTCAATGCTGCAACTGTTTAAAGCGCAGCATTTCGACTTCCTCGGCAAGGGCGGCATCGCCATCCTTTGTTCGCTCGCCCTCGTCGCTGCGGGCGCGACCGCGTTCTTCATCCGAGGTGAAAAGAACTTCGGAGTCGATTTCAAGGGCGGCGATCTCCTCACTCTCAGCTCCACGCAGCCGGTCACGGTCGCGCAGGTGCGTGACGCGATGCCGAAGGATCTGGCGGACGCCGCCATCCAGGAATCGAAGGAAGGCAGTCAGACCCTCATCAGCATCCGCGGACCTTTTAACAGCAGCGAAGCGATCGAGCACCAGCTCGGCCAGAATATCCCGCAGGCAGGGCTAAAAGTGGAACGCTCCGAGCGCGTGGGTCCTCTCGTGGGAGGGGAATTGGCGCGACGATCGCTCTGGGCGTTGGCCCTCGGCATGGTCGGTATCTTGATCTATGTCACCTTTCGTTTCGAGCTCTCCTTCGCCGTCGGCTCCATCGTCGCGTTGCTCCATGATGTGCTGATCACGATCGGCGTCTTCTCGCTTCTCGGACGCGAGTTAAGCCTCACCATGGTCGGCGCTCTGCTGACGATTGCCGGTTATTCAATCAACGACACCATCGTCGTTTACGATCGCATTCGAGAAGGTCTCGCCAGCGGCCGGCGCGGGACCATCGAGCAGATCATGAACGAGAGCATCAACCAGACTCTCAGCCGGACGATCCTGACTGGCGGTGTCACTTTCGTCTCGGTGCTTTGCCTCTACTTCTTCGGCGGCGCGGTGCTGCGAGATTTTGCTCTCGTCATCATCATCGGCATCTTGGTCGGTACTTACTCCTCGATCTTCATCGCCGCTCCTATTGTCCTTTGGTGGAATAAGTTGCGTCGAGGCAGTGCGACTCATTTGCGCCACGAAGTGGCCCAGAAGCCGGCTTCGGCAAGCCCGTCCACCGCCGCCTAGGAAATTATTCACAGGAGTTGACGCTGTTCGGCCTCCCGCGTAGGCTCGCGTCACCGTCCACCGACTAATTTCACCCAGGAGATGCCAAATGCCCGAAGTAATCGTTCGTAAAGGTGAGCCCGTGGACCGGGCTCTGAAGCGGTTGAAGAACAAGCTCGATGCCGAGGGCATCCTGGAGGAAGTGCGACGCCTTCGCGCCTTTGAGACCCCGACGCAAAAGACGCGCCGCAAAGCGAAGGCAAACGCAAAGCGGGGCCGCACGAAGTTCCGCTTCAATCCTTCGTAGGCTGCGGAACGAATCGTTCTGCCGTCCTGACTTCACCGAACCCGGGCAGAAACCCGGGTTTTTTTCTCTCTCACCACTACTTGGTCGCGCCGGAGTAGCCGCGCACTTTCTTCGTCAGAAACGCGACCACCATTGGCCGGAGAAGAGTCGCAAGGAGGCGCAGACCACCCATGGCGAGCCCTGCGGCCATCAGGCCTTTCTTCTGTTCTTCGCCTTTCTTGGCCTGTCCGGATTTGCCGGCCTTGAGCGTCAGCGTCTTCTTTTTACCTGACGGTCGCATGGTGAAGAGCGTCCCGAGCAGTGTCGCCGCGGAAATCCAAATGCCGGAATGGCGCTGGAAAGACTTCCGTAACTTCAGCGGAAAATCGAACTCGTAGCGCAGTCCGGTAAGGTCACGCCCGAGCCGGTCGCGAGTGTGCGAAATCTCCTGCCTCAGCTCTTCAATTGATTTTGGTTGGTCTTGTCGACGTTCTTCAGCCATGCCCGATCTCTCTTCAATTCATCCATGCTCGCATGGAACATGGGTTTCGTAAGCTGGCTCCGCGCGAACAGGCCGCAGCCAATCGCGAGAGCAAAATGCACCAGCGCCGCCGCCAGCGCGATCCACACCCAGGAAATGCCGAACGTGTGCGCGATCCCAAAGATCAGACTCACGATCAGGAAGACATAACCCGACGCAATAAGGATTAACGCCGCGACCACCGCTCCCGCAAGCAGGAGCAGGTGGACGACTGCGGTTTTGGATTCGCGGACGAAAAGGCCAATGCGGGTCTCGAAAAACGCTACCAGCGCATTCGCCAGTGAAACGAGATTGTTAACCAGGCCCGCATGCCCCGCCGGGTTGCGGAACCGAATGGTTTCGCCAGCCATCCTTCAGAAATCTAGCGACGGAAGATGATGCCGAGAAGAAACCCGATCCCGAGGGCAGAAAAGACCGCCTTTGTCGGATTCTCTCGCACATAAGCTTCGCCATCTTCCTGGAATGTGCGAACGCGCTCCTGCGCATCGCCCCAGGCCTGTTCGGCCTTTCCGCGATATTCACCGGCCATGCTCGATGCCGCTGTCTTTAGATCTTCTGCGGCCCGGCGTGCGTGTTCTTTGCTGCTCCCGAGCGTCGACGCCGCTTCCGAGCCGCCGCCAGTTCCAGTGCCGGCCATTCCCATGCCGCCCCCGCCTTGAGTGCCTAGATTTTCTTCAGCCATGATAATTCTCCTGTATGTTTCTAATGGAAGGTTCGCCGCCGTTTCTCCCGCGAGCGGTCAGCAAAACTCTTCTTGACCAGAAACGTAAATCGCGGCGCAATTGCGCTTACCGAGTGCGATTTATCCTGCACGTACTCTCGGCGCGCGGCTTACTTCTCCCGGAAAATAATCCGCGCCTTCGTCAGGTCGTAGGGCGATAGCTCCACCTCCACTTTGTCCCCCGGAACAATGCGAATGAAATGCTTTCGCATCTTGCCGGAAATATGAGCGAGCACGTTGCGGTTTCCGGGGAGATCGACGCGGAACATCGTTCCGGGCAAGACCTGCGTCACGGTCCCTTCTGTCACGATTTGCTCCTCTTTCGGCATGCGTGGGCACGATAGAGAAGGCTGGGTCTTTCTCAAGCTGCTGAACCGTTGTAGCCGGGGGCGAGGACCCCGGGGGCGCGGATATGATTTTCAAAGAAGCCGGGGTCAACGCCCCCGGCTATAATCCTCATTCGAGCGAAACAGACCGAAGGTATTCGCGCATTTCTTCGCGCATCCACCAGTTGCCTGTCTCGCGCCGTTCTTTGGGCGTGCTGAACCGGTAGCGATATAGGATCGCGCGGACATAACGAGGCGGCGTCTGTCGAAATGGATTTTCTGCTAGTAACCGAAGCACGTCTGTCCGATTGCGGAGCAAACCTTCCATCATTCCGACGAACCAGTGGTTCTGCCGGGGACCGCCTAAGGCAGCGAACCACATTTGCCAGTCTAGTCGCGGCTGATGTGGTGCGACCCAACGTGGTGCGGCGTTTGGCGCGCCGGGCTTCCAGCGAAACGTGTATGGCAGCCAAACAATCCCGTCCGCGCTGCCTTCGACCTGAATCTCCGGCCGCGTCTTTGTCATGACGCGGAACAATCCATAGCCATTCGCAACGCGAAACGGTTCGACAGCACCGTCCAGCGCTGCGAGCAACTTCGGCGGGTCCGCTTCCGCTTTGAACGCGCTGTAGATTAGCCATGCGTTCCCCGGAAGCAGCATGATGCAAACAAGCGCCGCGACCGCACGAAGCGGCGGCGAGACACGGTTCCGTGGGTCGCGCTCAAGAGGATCTCGGGGAACCCGGCGCAGCAGTTTCGACCAGGATGCGTCGTCGACGAGCAGCAAGCAGAGCGCAACCGTGAGCAGATTAAAGAAGGCGTAATTGCCGGTCAGCGCGATCAGCACCTGGAGTGTCACCAGCAGCGCGCAGCCAGCCAATCGCAGCCGTCGCGGCATCCAGATCAAGAACGGCGCTACGACTTCGACGAGAAGCACGAAGGCGGTCGAGATTTGCTTGAACCAATCCGGCGTCTGGTGCGCCCACCACCCGAGAACCGTGGGCAACGGCTGCGTCTCATAATGATAGTTCAAGGCCGTGAGGTTCCACCAGGCTGCGTCACCGCTCGTCAGCTTCACCACGCCCGACATGAGCATCAGTTTGAAGAGCAGAAGTTTCAGCAGGAACAAGCCGATGGGCGAGAACGGCGCCTCATCCGCCCTGCGCATTCTCCAGGACCACGGCACGAAAAAGATGGCGAGGAAGCCCGTCTCCAACAGCAGGATGTCCCACTGGAAACTGAGAAACGTCTGACCCGCGATCGTGAGCGAGAGGTAGCAGACGTACAACACGGCCAGCGAAAGCGGCGGAACCAACCCAAGGAGGAGTAACAACGAAAAACCGGCGCCCGTTCCGCACAGCAAATGCAGGAACGTATCGCTCGAGTTTAGCCAACAAAGCGTCGGGAGAAGAAACGGCGCGCGCGCGCCGACCTGCTCACGCGCGAACGAAAGATAATCGCCGACCGGAGAGATCCCATCGCTTCCTACCAGTCCATCGATCTGGATCCAGAGCGAGACAAACGCGATTAGATAAGTGAGCCCGAGGAGGCGGAGAAAGATGCGGCGCGACTGGAAGTAGCTCGGTTGCCGTACATCCTCGCCCCAGAACAGACGCGTCGCGGCTGAGGCGAAAGAACGGTTCTTCGCCACCAGCGAGTAAGCCAATTCGGTCACCGGCGCGAAGCCCGGCACATGCTCATAGCTCCACGCCAGCCAGCCCGCATTTCGCGCATACCGAAGCGACCGGAAGACCGCATCTGCTCCGCTCGAGATGTTTCCGTCGAAATCCACAAACTGCACAGCCCGCTCGAACGCCGCCGGCTCAATCGCTGGGAAACGCGCGCCTGCTTCTTGCGACGTCACGAAATCGACGCGGCCGTCCGTCATGCCCCGCCAGCGTTCCACCCAGCGGCGGCAGAAATGACAGTCCCCGTCGAACAGCATCACTGGCTTCGCACGAAGCTGAGCCGTGTGGCCATGTGAGTCGCTCGTCATCTGAAGGCAACGTCGGATGCGCAGCGCGGCCCGTCCACTCCCGCAAAGACGGTTCGTTAGGCGGTGAACTCCGCCCAGATCGGCGCGTGATCCGACGGCTCTGTCCCTTTCCTCATCTCACGATCAATGCCCGCGTCGCAACAGCGTTTCGCCATGGCTTCGCTCGCGAGGACCGCATCAATCCGGAGGCCGCGGTTTTTCGGAAAGGACAGCATCCGGTAATCCCACCAGGTAAACAGTCCAGTCTCCGGCCGGTGCAACCGCAGTGTGTCCCGCAAGCCGAGTTCACAAACGTTTTGAAATGCCGCGCGCTCGTGATCGGAACACATGATGGCGCCGCGCCAGAGCACGGGATCGTGGACGTCTTCATCGCGCGGCGCCACGTTGAAGTCGCCGCACACCACAAGGTCCGAGCCCGCAGGCTCATGTTGCCGCACGCAGTCCCGCAGCCGCGCGTACCACTTCAGTTTGTAATCGTAGGCGGGCGATCCGACTGTCTGGCCGTTTGGCGCGTAAACCGAGAAAACGCGGACGCCGCCGATGGTTGCCGCGATCACGCGCGCCTGGGCATCTTCTTCCTCGTCGCACAATGCGGGGCGCACATCGAGAGGCTCTCGCTTCGCGATAATCGCGACGCCGTTATAGGACTTCTGCCCGTGAAATGCGGAATGATAACCGCTCTCCCGCAATGCATCCGCCGGGAACTGCTCGTCCGTGCACTTCGTTTCCTGGAGGCAGACCACATCCGGTTGCGTCTGTCGCAGATAGGCGAGCAAGCGCTCCTGCCGCTTGCGCAGGGAGTTGATGTTCCAAGAGACAATTTTCATTGGAGCGGCGATCTGTGACCGCCAAATCAGGCCTGATGGAGGAGTTCGGCGGTCATAGACCGCCGCTACAACTCGATCTCCACGCCAGGCGGCGGAACGATCACTTCGGAATTCGGCAGTTCCGCCGCCACTTGCGCACGCACCCACTGGACCGCTGCGACATCGCCGTGCACGAGCACCACTTTCTTCGGCGCCAGCTTCTTTACATAATCAACGATCGACTCCCGCGAAGCATGCGCGCTGAATTGGAACTTCTCGATCTGGCAGCGCAATTCCTGCGGCGGCTCGTCCGGATCGAGCGCGACAAGATCCCCTTGCCTGGCTTCGCGCAGAATGCCGGCCGGCGATTGCGGGTCCGCGAAACCAACAAAGAAGATGGAATGCTTCGACTCCTCCAGCACGCGGCGCGCAAAGATGTTCGAGAGAGTCTTCGGCGTCATCATGCCGCTCGAGAGCGCATAGATGCGCCCCGGCTTTGCCGGCGCATCGCCGATGGTTTGGCCGTTCAGAACGTACGGCTCCAACTCTTCGAGCAACTGGAGACGCGGGAAGTTCCGGCGGCTCTTGAGGGCGAAGCGGTCATAGATTTCCGTCATCTTCATGCTCAGCCCGCCGATATAGAGCGGGAAATCGCCGAGCAATTTCTCGCGCCGGAAACGGTGAATCATGGCGAGTGCTTCCTGTGTTTTTCCGAGCGCAAACACCGGCATTAAGACGCAACCTCCTCGTGCAAACGCCTGCGCGATTGCCTCCGCCAGCCGCCGTTCCTCAGCCGCGCGCGTGAAGCCTTCCGGGAGCGGATTATCTCCGCGCGTAGTTTCCATGATTAGCACGTCGATGCCCTCCTCGGGAAAAGCCGCGCCTTGCGCAATCGTCTGATCGTCGAAATTCACGTCGCCGCTATAGAAGATGTTCCGTCCTTCGGCACGGAGAAGGATTCCCGCGGAGCCAAGCACGTGGCCCGCATCGAAGAACTGGAACGCGACGCCGCCGCGTTCGTTCTCTGGCGCGCGCTCGCCGCCAAGTGTGATGCGCTGCCGGAAGCGGCATGAGCGCCAAACATCGACGGCGCGGTTCGCCTCTTTGTGTGTGAAAAGCGGATACATCGCCGTGCCGATCTCCTCGCGTTGCCGCGTCATCACGTTCACGGAGTTGTGCAAAAGCGTATTACCGATTTCGGCGGTCGCTTCGGTCATAAAAACGCGCGCTTGCGGTTGTCGCCGCATCAAGACCGGCAAAGTCCCGATATGATCCTGATGCGCGTGTGAAACAATGATGGCGTCGACGTCGCGATCGCTGATTGCCTGCAGATTGGGCAGCGCTCCGTCGCCCTCCTGCTTGGGATGCATCCCGCAATCCAGGATCAGGTGTTGATCTTCGATTTCGAGATAATAGGAGTTCGCACCGATCTCGATCTGCCGCGTCAGGTTGATGAACTTCACGTCAGGATTTGTCGGTCAGGCGACTGATGGCGGGACGGCGAGAGGTTCGCTTGCAGCCGCGATTTCAGGCGTTTTTCTGGACAGGAAAACAACCGCTACAATCAATATCCAGAGCGCACCGAGGGGCAGGAGGGCGGGCAGCCAGACGCTGAAACGAGCAATCAGAGCGAGCGCAACAAGGCAATAGACGGCGGTAAATGCAATTCCGCCGAGCACGAGATCTGCGCGATCGAACCGTTGCGCTGCGCCCAGCGAAGCGGAAACCACCAGCAGAATCGCGCAGTCAAAAATCGGCGAGACGCGCCGCAAGTATTTGTTGCCCTGGATGGTTGCGATCGTCGCAGTGAAAGGATCCGGCGGTGAGAGCGGATTATCGGGCAGGCGCGCGAGCACAAGATTGCCGCGAATGTTCGTGAGCTGCGGCGACGGCGTGCCACCACGATCGCGTTGCTGCGCTGCGAAGAGCAGCTCGTTCAACGTGAGATGATGCGCGTGGAAGGAAGCATTTGGATCGACCAGAAGCGTGCCGTCGCTATCCACAGGAATCCGGCGGCCTTGCGGCAGCTCAATGTGCGAGCCGAGCGCGATCTTCACTTCCGCCGGCGTGATGCGCAGCCAGAGCATGATCGCTTGCAAGGCGAACGACGGAATGACTTCGCCGCGGTAAAGGAAGAGCAGCGGCACGCGAATCCCGGAGCTGATCTCGTCCGGGAGGTTCGTGAAGCCCGCCGTCGAGATGAGCCGCAAGTCCTCATTAGGCTGACGCGCCATGCCTGAAAACGTCGCAAGATCTCCGCGCTTTCCGGTAATTTGCGCGAACCCGAGGATATTCGCCCACGGCTCGTCGAGCTCGGCGGTGTTGCTCAACTCTGAAGCAAGGAGCAGCTTCGGCACGCGCATCGCCTGGTCCAGAAAGACTTGCTCCTGGTCCTTGTCCCGATCGCGCCATCTCACGATGTTTTCGAAGGCCACGACGCCGGGCTGAAACTCGATCACGGCCTGCAGGAATAACGCGAATTCCAGTGGCGAAGCGGCGGCAGCGCTCGCGCGCTTCGCAGGTGCGCTTAGCCTTGGTGTCCCGGGCGCAGAGGCCGGCTCCACTAGGGAATCGCGCGCGATCTCAATCACGGTCAGCGCTACGGGGGGATGAGTCTCCGCCTCGGAGTGGTCGAGCAACCAGCGCAGAAAAAGATCCTCCGCCTGCGCGAAGCGCGGTTCGCGCAGGAGAACAATCCCGAGCAGCAAAACCACCGACATCAGCCACGGTGAAGGTCGCTGCATCGCCGCAGAAAGTAGGAATTACAACGGCAAAGACAAACATTATCGACCGCTTCCGTCGCAACGTTCTGCGTCTGTTCGCTTCCGGAATATTCGGCCCCGTCGTTCTCCAAACAGTC
>JACCTI010000038.1 GCA_013812515.1 Chthoniobacterales bacterium | reverse complement strand
GAATTCTCCGCCGCCCTGCGCTACACGATCGTGGAGCCGTTCGATGTGTTACGCCACCGGCAGAGCGCCGCGCTCGCAGCGTTTCGCGATCGTGTGACATGGCGAAGTTCACTCAATGAACTCGCGCCTTTTTCTGGCGTGCATTTCTCGAATGAGCTTCTCGATTCGATGCCGGTTCACGTTGTGCGATGGAGCGGAACGGAATGGCGCGAGCGTCACGTCGATTTCCAAGAGGACAGTTTCAGGTTCGTCGACTTACCGACGTCCAATCGCGAGCTGATCCACCACCTCGCTCGCTTGCCGGGAACGCTGCCCGCAGGCTACGAAACGGAAGTGCATCTCGCCTCTTTTCTTTGGATCGAGGAGCTCGCTCCCAAGATCACGCGCGGCTTCGTGCTCGCGGTCGATTACGGCTTTGCGCGTGAAAACTTTTACGCGCCGCATCGCACGGCCGGCACTTTACAGGTTTACGCGAAACATGCGGTCCTCCGATCGCCCTTTGAGCAGATCGGGCACGCGGATATCACGGCGCATGTCGAGTGGAGCACTTTCATGGAGCATGCGGAGGAGTGCGGATTCGAAGTAGCCGGCCTCACGGATCAACATCATTTCATGAGCGGGCTGCTCGCGAGCGAGCTCGGCTGGGAGTTCCAATCGCCAAACGAGGCAAAGACAAAACGCGCGTTGCAGACACTCCTGCATCCGGGATTTCTTGGAATGAAGTTTCAGTTCCTCGCGCTCTCGAAAGAGGTCGACCTCGTTTCGCCGCTCTCCGGTTTCCGCTTCGCCCGGAGCACGCCTATTTGATCAGAGGCGGTTTCAAAAGTCCTGTAGCGGCGGTCTCTGACCGCCGAATCGTGGCAGCTGCCCACGTGAGACGGCGCTCAGAGAGCGCCGCTACGACGCCGAACGCAAAGTAACGAGCCAGTTACTTTTTTCCGGTCGCGAAGATCCAGGGAGGTGCGCGAAGCTCGACGGCCTTTCAGTCCCGGATTGTCCCTGATAGCTTCTTCTCCATGCGTCGTCGCGTTCTGCTTTGCATCGCTACTGCCGTCGCCGTCTCAATGAGCGGACGCGCCTTTGCGCAGGCCACGATTGAAGGCCGGGTCGAGTTGCCGAAAAGCCATTCCGCGCCGGTGATGACGAAGCGCTATGAAGTGGTCTCGCGCGGTGGCGTGCTGGCGACCAATCCCCCGCTCGCCGTCGTCTATCTCGAAGGAGCGGAATCGAAGGGCGGATCACTCCCAACGAAGCAAGTCTCACAAAAAGAGATGAACTTCGTTCCCACCCTTTTGGCCGTCCAGGTCGGAACGACGGTCGAGTTCCCGAATGAAGATGACACCTATCACAACATCTTCTCCTATTCGCCCGCCAAGCGGTTTGATCTCGGCCGGTATCGGCCGGATGAGCGCCCGATTCCTTCGCAGGTCTTCGACAAGGCGGGACTCGTGACTTTGCGCTGCGATATTCACGAGCACATGCGCGGGTTGATTCTCGTGCTCGAGACCCCGTATTTCGTGACCACCGACGTGAACGGACATTTTCGCCTCACCGGACTTCCCGCGGGCAATTACACGCTCAAGGCCTGGGTCGATAGCAGGACGACGCGGGAGCAGCCGGTCGAGCTGAAAAGCGGCTCGACGCTGCACGTCAATTTCCTGTGAGCGCCGGTCGCGAGCAGAGACAAGCAGGCGAAGTTGGCAAATTTCGCAGCCGGCTGCTCGTTGCCATGATGGTGGTGGTCGTCGCGATGACCGGGATCGGGCTTTTTCTCGCGCAGCGCAAAGTCGCAATCGAAGCCGAACGCGACTTGCTCCATGATTTTCGGAACGAGCTCGCCACGCTGCATGGCGTGCAGGAGGTGCGACACACGGCGCTCGCGGAACGTTGTCGCACTCTCGTGCAGCGGCCGCGCATCCACGCCGCGCTAGAAGATAACGCACTCGATCTCCTTTACCCGAGCGCGAAAGATGAATTGCGCGACCTCGTGCAAGCGGACGACAACCCGGCTGCGGCGGAGACTCCTGGCGAGGACCTCCAGGCAAAGTTTTACCGGTTCCTCGACACCCGCGGCGCGGTGATTTCGCCCCCGAACATCGCCGAAGTGGGCGAGCTCCGGCCAGGGGAAGAAGCGCAGATTGGATTGCACCGCTTGCCTGAGCAGCAGCAAATCGGCTATCTGCTGCGCGAGGAGGGAGCGCGCCAGACGGTGGACGAAGTCATCGCCCTTCCAATCTCCTCGACCGAAACCGGCGCTGTGATCGCCGCCCTGGTGCTGGGGTTTAAGCCTGTCGAGCTCAGCCACAATTATGCCGGCACCGAAATCAAAAGCGGTATCTGGGTGGGCGGACGCCTGCATTCGCCCTTGTTGAGCGAGGCGGAGCAAAGTGAAGTGGGAGGGGCAGTCGGGCGCGCCGTGGCGCTGCCGGATCAATCGGACACGAGCTTTGAAACCAGCATCGGAGGCCTTCCGCATCTCCTCTTTTACAAGCAGCTCAATCCTGACTCGCTCTTCCCGCCGGCCTATGAGGTTGCGCTCTATCCGCTGGCCGATGCCCTCGCCCGACAGCACCAAATTCGCTCGCACGTCATCATCGCCGGCGGACTCCTGATGGTGATCGGTTTGATCGCCAGCCAGTTGATTGCGTCGCGATTTGCCGCGCCCGTGGAGAAGCTCGCCGTCCGGTCCGAGCAGGATCGCGCACAACGCCAGCGCGCCGAAGCCGCGCTCGAGACGACAAGCGGCGAGCTGCAACGCTCAGCGCGTTTCTCGGCCAATGCATCGCATCAACTCAAGACACCCGTGACCGTTCTGCGCGCCGGGATTGAAGAGCTGCTGGCTCGCGAAGACTTCGCGCCGGAAGTTTATGATGAGCTCTCCGCGCTGCTCCATCAGACCTACCGCATCACCAGTGTCGTCGACGATCTGCTGCTTCTTTCGCGCATGGATGCGGGCCGGCTTCAGATTCAATTCGGGACCGTGAATCTTTCGGAGTTGATCGAGGAGTGGATCGACGATCTGAGCGCGTTGCCCGACGATCTCCATCTTCAGCTCGACACAAATTTTCCGCCGGATCTCTTCGTCGCGGGGGAGAAGCGTTACATCACTCTCATCGTGCAAAACCTGCTCGAGAACGCGCGGAAATATAACGTCCGCGGAGGGAAGATTTGCGTGGCCGCGGAAGAGCAGGG
>JACCTI010000267.1 GCA_013812515.1 Chthoniobacterales bacterium | reverse complement strand
GACGAGCCGGTCACAATCAGGTCGTGATCTCCCTCGGCCACTTCCGCGAAGACCTCGTCGTCCACAATCCCGTGGCGCACGCGCACCGTTGCGGAGACGGCGAGCTTCTCGAGCGCTTCCTTCTGCTGACGCAAATTGCTCCCCAACTCGGAGCTGCCAGCAAGCAGCGCCCCCACATCTTCTTCGCGTCGCACGAGGTCGGCGAAGATGGCGGGCGGCTCCGGCATGACATGCAGAAGCGTGACGGCCGCGCCGGTGCAGGCCGCTATCTCGCCCGTGAGTTGCACGGCGGCGTCGATGTAATGTTTGCCGCCCGTACAGACGAGAAATTTTGAGAGACGCTCGCATTGACCGCTTGCGACGACCACGGGCGGAGGGATTGCCTTGATTACTTCATAAGCGCGCGGCGAGCGCCAGTAGCGGCCCGTTGTTTCCTTGGTGCGCGCGCCGATCACGACGAGATCGTAGGCGAGGCTGGATGTCTGCTGGAGGATCTGCTCGATCGGCTCTCCGGAGCGAAGCACAATGTCTGGTTTGAGGCCGTATTGGCCGAGCAGTTGCGCTTCGGAATTCAAGGCCGCCCGCAGCCGCTGCTCCGCCTCCGGTTCTTCGGCAATCCCGAGCAGGGTCACCTCTGCATGGCAGCTGCCACCGACGAGGCCGCCGATGCGCGCCGGTTTGTCGGCCGTGTCTGTTCCATCGCTGCAAATGAGAATGCGCATTTCGAGTTAAAGTTTGTGGCCGGTAGTCATCGTGTAAATCACGATCGCGGCGCCGACGAGTGGGAGTGGAACGAAGGCGAGCCGGATCTTCGGGCCGGCGAAATATTGCGTCGCGATCGCGCCGATCTGCGCGCCGATCGCCGCGCCGGTATTCATGACGAGCGCGATCATGATATCGACATTGCCTTTGATCGCGTGGCTGAAAGTGCCGTAACTCGCGGAGATAATGATTTCGAAAAGGTCCGTCCCGACGGCGAGGTGGGTGGGAATTCCCACCACGTAGACAAGCATCGGCATCCGGATATAGCCGGCGCCCCCGCCGAGAAAGCCACTGAAGAGGCCGCCGATAAACGAGACGAGAACAATGATCCAGATGGAAATCGACTTCACGCCGGAAGCGGGCAGTGAGATCATCGGCGCGAGCCGGAATTTTTGGATCGACTGCGTGACGACTTGGAAGGACGACTCGTCCTCCCGGCTGGAGCGTGCGCCCGGCACTTTCATGCCAGCGGCCTTCCGCCTTTGCAGCCTCAACGTCTTCCAGCTTTCCCAAATCATAAACGTGGAGATGCTCACGTAGATTGCGATCGAGACGATGCTGACGACGGAGTTAACGTTGCCCGAATGCTTCAAGAACTCGATCAACTGCGCGCCGACTTCCGCGCCGCCGATTGTGCCAAGGGCCATAATCAAGCCGAGTCGCAGGTCGACATTGCCCAGAGCGCGGTGACGTTTCGCCGCCACGACCGATTTGCCGACGATGTGCGCGAGATCCGTTCCAACGGCAAAATTCCAATCCAGACCTGCCGCGCGCAGAGCCGGGCCGGCGATGAAACTGCCGCCCACGCCGAAGAATCCGCCCATGACCCCAATCAGGAACCCGACAACGACGAGGTAGATTGGGCTGATGTCCGCCCCAGAAATCGGAAAATGCATGCGTCACTCCGAGCGACCGCGGAAGAGTCTAAGGAGCAGAGTTGTGACCCATTCAAGCACGACGGCCTGCCCAATCACCAACCCGATCGAGACCAGCGAATAGAGCGTGGTGTGCTTCGCATGCAGATCTCCGAGCCAGTCCGTGAGGAAATGCAGGACGAGGAAGAAATAGGCGACGACGAGCAGGCCATAGATCGGTAGCTCCACGAGCAGGGCGCGGAAAGTGTGCGAGGCCTCAGCCCGGCCTTTACGCGGTTGCTCCGTCACAGCCATTCATCGCCGCTCCTGCGTATTCCGGTTGCGCCAAAGGGACACGGCGCGGGTAAAAATGCGATTGCGCCAGGAGCGATTGCTCTTAACCTTCCATTCCAATTTTCAGAGGGAAACATGGCTGATGTAGCGAACAAATATCCGGAGAACATCGACGGGCAGTTCTACGTCGATGACCAGTGCATAGACTGCGATCTCTGCCGCGAAACCGCCCCGGCCAACTTCAAACGAAATGACGACGGAGGTCATTCCTTCGTCTACAAGCAGCCGGAAACGCCCGACGAAGAAGCGCTCTGCAAAGAAGCGATGGAAGGTTGCCCCGTCGAGGCGATCGGGCCGGACGGGGTCGGGGCCTAGTCTCGCGGGACGCAGCGCGTCTGTCCGATGGTGGATCAAGGTGAGATCGCGGTCGCGCTCACTATTGCGGGTTCCGACAGCAGCGCGGGCGCTGGCATTCAGGCCGACCTGAAGACATTCAGCGCCTTCGGCGTCTACGGCCTGACTGCACTGACATGTGTCGTCGCCGAAATCCCGGGCAAAGTCCGGCGCATTCAGGGAGTAGACGAAGATGTCGTCGCCGAGCAGGTGGACCTGCTCTTCGCTAATTTTCCAGTCGGCGCGATCAAAACGGGGTTGCTTTATTCGGGCGAAATCGTGGCACGCGTGGCGGCATTTCTTCGCGAAGCGCAAAGCCGAAACGGTCGTGCGATTCCGCTCGTGATCGATCCAGTCATGGTGGCGACGAGCGGCGACCTGCTCCTGCCCGCAGAAGCGATCGCGGTCTACGAACGGGAACTCTTTCAGCTAGCCTCTCTCATCACACCTAATCTCGATGAAGCTGCCACGCTGCTTGATTGCGAGATTCCTGATCTCCCGGCGATGCACGATGCGGGAAAGCGTCTCGTGGGTAGATACGGCGTACCCATTCTGCTCAAAGGCGGGCATCTCGGTGGCAAAAACGCGATCGATCTGCTTTTCGCGGACGACGTGGTGCGTGAACTCAGAGCGCCGTTCGTCAGGAACGTGCAGACGCATGGCACGGGTTGCACGTACTCGGCGGCGATTACGGCCGGCCTGTCCGCGGGAATCACACTGGAAGACGCCGTGACGCGCGCGAAGCAATATGTTTCCGCAGCCATTGCACAGCATTTCACTTGGGGCGCGGCCTCCTCGCCGCTTCACGCGCTGAACCATTCGGCGAACGTTTCATAGGGCGCGAAACGCGGGTTCAGCAGCGACGCGTTGTGGCAAGAGTTAGCGCAGTCGGTCGTAGCTGCGGCGCCCTGGCCGCAGAAAGCGCCGATAACGCCTTGCTGCGATGGCGGCATCTGCCGGGAGTCGCCGATTCGCACTTCGGGGGCTGGCGAATAACGGCCTCCGCGGAGCCCGGCCAACGCCCCGGCCCCAACCCCGGCCGAAGCGGAAATCTCTTTCGGCAATCGCTCTGCAAGAGGGGGATCGCCGCGGCCACTTCCTGCGACGCGCTCGCCGCAGCTACTTTATTCCGCGGCCGCGCTGGCCGCCTGATTGGCCTGAATGCACTCGAACGTGGCCTTTTCCTGCCAGTGTTTGTGGTGCAGGGCCTCAAGAGCGGCGGCTGTTTCCGCCTGCTTCTTACTGCGTCCCAACCCTTCACCGAGCGCCATGCCTTCCCAAACCACGCGCACAACAAATGTCTTTTCGTGCTCGCGTCCGCTTTCCGAAAGAAGTTCGTAAACTGGGCTGCGTGGCGAGATTGCCTGCAGGGTTTCTTGCAGGTGGCCTTTCGGATTCACGTCGATCGGTTCGAGTTCCAGTTGCGCAAGATCCGCTGCGGCCAGCGTCAGGAGGAAACGACGCGCCGTCTCCAGATTCGTATCGAGATAGATCGCGCCGAGCAATGCTTCGAACGCATCGGCCAGCGTTGAAGTGCGTTCCCGCCCGCCGCATGACTCTTCGCCCCGACCCATCATGAGGAACTGTCCGAGATCCAGTTTCGCGGCATGGCCACGCAAAGCCTCGCGCGAAACCAGGCGAGAGCGCAGTTTCGTCAACTTCCCTTCCGCCTCACGCGGAAACAAACTGTAAAGGTGCTCCGTAATGATGAGCTGGAGGACGGCATCACCGAGGAACTCCAGCCGCTGATTATCGAAATGATGCCGCTGCGTTTCGTGGCCGAGGCTGGGATGCGTGAGCGCTTCCGCAAGGAGGAGCGAATTCCGAAATTTGTGGCCGATGCGTTCTTCCAGCGGGTTCATCGGTGCTGATAGATGGCGAGGGAAGTTACCACATCGACGGCGCGTTGAAGCACCGGGTCGCGCGTCGCCGGCTTCTCGTTCGCCCGGGTCCGGCGTTGCGTTGCCTCCATCGCCTCGATCTCCGGATTTCTCCCCGCCAGCAACGCCGCTTCGTTCAAGTGCGGCCGCTCGCTCTCGTAAATGAACTGGCTCATTCCCTTCTCAATACTTTCGTGAAACGCGAGCCGCTTTTCGTCCGTCGGCATCTCGACGGGAAGATCAGGTTTCACTCCGCCGGGAAACAAGGCCCGGCCTTCCGGCAGAACTGCTTCCGCAACGGCGACGCGGAGGATTTTACCCCCATTCAAAGGCAAATCCGAATACTCCACCGCTTCACCAGCCGTTTGTTGGCCGATCACGAGAGCTTTGTTGTAAAGCCGCAGCACACCCGCAATCGCCTCGGCTGGGCCTGACGTTTCCCCATCGGCGAGCACGATCATCAATCCTTGGAAGGCAGCATCACGATCTGCCGTGAAGGCGCGCTCTTGTTTCGCGGCTGGCTTTCGCAAGGTGAAGAGCAGTTTCCCCTTCGGCGTGAATCGCTTCGCAAACTCCGCCGCGACTGCAAAGTCGTTGGTCGCGGGGCTCGCGCGCAGATCGATCACCGCCGCGTCGACTTTCTTCGCCGTGAAGGTCTGCAGCTGCGCATCCATGGCTTGAAGGTTCGCCGCGTTCAATGCGCCCAGTCTCAAATAACCAATGTGCCCGTCGAGCACTTCACCGTAGAATGCGCTCGCGCTCTCGGCCGTTTCTGCCGGGCGCTCCGGGAGGATCATGGCGCCGCGATCGAGACGGCTCAGCACACCCGCGAGCAGCGCGCGATTCAACTCCGTCTCATTCAGCGCGTC
>JACCTI010000265.1 GCA_013812515.1 Chthoniobacterales bacterium | reverse complement strand
GCTGAGCCCGTGATCCAGCCAAGCAGCGCGATGTAGATCGGAACAGTTGCGATAACGACGGCGGCGAGACCCGAGGCGACGAACTGCTCCGCGACCGTCACACCGCCGTTGCCCCCAAGGAGAAGGGCAGCACCGACGATTGCGGCGGTGCGCCACTCAACCCAGCCCGAAGGAGGCGCACCTCGCAGGCGAGTGACGGCATACATGAGCAAACCTGCGGTGAAATAACGGGAGCCCGCCATGAGCAGCGGCGGGATGGACTTGATCGCGAAGAGGATCCCGAGATAGGTTGAACCCCAGACGACGTAAAGAATAGCGAACGCCGCAACGAGCGCGATCTTCGAAGGCTGCTTCATCGCGAGACGAGCGCACTTGATTTAGGAAATGCAAACTGGCTGTAGCGGTGCTTGTGTCAAGCACCGGGGACAGGCCGTAGCGACATCTGCGCCAGGCGTTTAAAACAAACGCCTCTACAAGTAGTCGCGCGCTTCGATCTCGTGCCAGAGCGCGATCGTAACCGCGTGTGAAGTCCCGCCGCCTATGCGGCTCAGGAAGACAACGCTTCGTTACACCGCCGAGCTACGTCCCGCGCTTACCGATGATCAAGCGGTAGATCAACAGCAGGAGCATGGCTCCGATGACCGACATGATCCACCCGGCGGCGTAATTCTGCCCCCCGAAAGTGATCCGGCCGAGAAACGTGCCGAGCCACGCGCCGGCGATACCGATCAACATCGTGATGATGCAGCCACCTGGATCTTTCCCGGGCATGAGCAGCTTGGCGATCGCACCAACGACTAACCCGATAAGGCAGGTAACGAGAATGGCAGTTAAGTTCATAGAAGGAGAGCTTGAGTTTGGACTTCGAACTTAATCGCTGAACGAGAGCCGCTTGGACGCGTCTGAACTCACAATTCTATCACCTGCGCGGCGTGGATGTCTTCGCTGGCGCGAATCGTCGTGAGCAGTTTGTCGCCCGGGACAGTATCGAGATTTAGCACGGTCAGGGCGGTGCCGCCGGCTTCGTTCCGGCTCAATGACATGGTTGCAATGTTTACGCCGTGATCGCCGAGGAGTGTGCCGATGCGCCCAACAATGCCGGGTCGATCGGTATTCTCCAGCACAAGAACAACGCCCTGCGGCCGCGCTTCCACGGGGCGGCTGTTCACGCTCACGATGCGCGGGGTTACCCCGAAGAACGCCCCTGCGACGGAGACACTGTTCCCTTCCGCCGAGACGGAAAGTTCGAGCAAATCTGTGTAATCGCCGACTGCGCTCAAACGCGTCTCGGTGATCTTCAAGCCGAGGCTTTCCGCGTAGGCCGGCGCGTTCACTTCGTTCACCTCGATTCCACCAGCTTTTTGGAGGAATCCTTTTAGCACCGAGCGGGTGATGGCAGTGGTGTCGACCTCGTTGACTTTGCCGCTGTAGTTGATGTTGAGGTGATCGACGCGATTCGGCGCGAGCTGCGAAAGGAAGCGGCCAAGTTTTTCGCCAAAGCGAAGATGCGGGCCGATGACCGCGAGCGTCTTGGCATCGAGATTCGGCATGTTCACCGCGTTCCGGATCGTCCCATCGAGCAAGGCGGCGCGGATGGATTGCGCAATCTCGATCCCGACGCTTTCCTGCGCTTCCGCGGTGGAAGCTCCGAGATGCGGCGTGAGAACCAGAGTTGGCAGATCCCGCAAGGGCGAATCGAGCGGCAAGGGCTCCGATTCAAAGACATCCAGCGCGGCTGCCGCCACCTGCCCGCTGCGCAAGGCGTCGGCGAGCGCCGCTTCATCGATCAGGCCCCCGCGCGCACAGTTAATAATACGAACGCCTCGTCGTGTCTGAGCGAGGCGGGTCGCATTCAAGAGATGGTGCGTCTCCGGCGTGAGCGGCGTGTGCAGCGTGATGAAATCGGCTTCCTTGAGCAAATCGCCGAGATCGTCCAACAACTCGATCTGCATGGTGCGGGCGCGAGTCGCGGCGAGGTAGGGGTCGAAGGCGAGAACGCGCATGCCGAAAGCGATGGCGCGGCGGCTGAGTTCACTCCCGATCCGGCCCATGCCGATGATGCCTAACGATTTGTTGTAGAGCTCGACGCCTTGGAATTCTTTTCGGGCCCATTTGCCACTGCGAATCATCGCATCCGCCTGCGGGAGTTTGCGCGCGGCGCAAAGGAGCAAGGAGAAGGCGTGCTCCGCGGTGGAGACGGTGTTTCCGCCGGGAGCGTTCATCACGATCACGCCCCGGCGCGTGGCAGTTTCAACATCCACATTGTCTACGCCAACCCCGGCGCGTCCCACCACCCGTAGCTTCACCGCAGCGTCGAGCACTGCTTTGGTTACCTTGGTCTCACTCCGCACGACCAGCGCGCTGAAGTCCGGGACCAGCTTAATCAAATCCGTTTCAGGCAGACCGATTTGCACCAAGACTTCCAGTGCGCCGTCACGCGCGAGTTCCTCCACCCCGCCAGAAGAAATGGGATCCGCAATGAGAACTTTTTGTTGCAACTGTGGTTAGCCGAAGATCACCAGCCGGATCTCGTCTGGCAATTGCGCAGCGACGTTGGTGACAACACTGCCGCGGAGGAGATGAGTCATGGCGCTCCGCTGCGAGGCGCCGATCAAGAGGTAATCGACGCCCATGGTCGCGGAGAGATCGAGGATGGTGGCGGCAGCGTCCTCGCTCACTGCGTAGACTGGAAGCACGCAGACGCCTCGTTCCGCTCCTTCCTTCACCATCAGCGACATGATGGCATTTGCCTCGGGATCATCCTGCCACTTCGCGCGGCGTTCCAAGACAGAGGGAGCTGCCGAGAAGTAAACCGCAACCTCTTTCACGTAGAGGACGCAGAGAACTGCTTTCCGCAGCTGCGCCTCCTCCAACGCGAAGCCGAGGACCGGCGTAATTCCACGGGCCGCGACCATGATCTTCTCGCCTTCGTCCAGACGCGGCTGCATCGCCGTCGCCAGGTTCGGCGTCACCATCGCAGCGACGCCGCGCGTCACCGTTACCGTCTTTAATCCGGAGAGCTTGTGCGAATAGGCGCGCAGTCCATAACCGACGCCGAGGACGCACATCGCGAAGAAGAGCGCGTCGGGTTTCGTCTTCGCGATCGTTAATTCAACCGCAGCAAGGACAACGAAGGTCAGTCCCATCACCGCTCGCTCGAACCATCTTAAATCAAGACGTTTGTTAAAGGTGCACGCGCCGAGATTCACCGCGATCGCGCCCACCACACCGATGGCGTAGAGGCCCGCCAAGCCCTCGAATTGCTTCGTGACCGCAAGGATCAGAATCGGAATACCGGTGGCGACGAAGAGCGGGATCACGGGGACACCGTGACCATTCAAGCGCGCCAGCTGGCGCGGCATTTCGCCATCCTGCGCCATCATGTAGATGACTCCGATGAGGGCGACGATCGCGGTGTTTACCGCGCTGAAGAGCAGCAGGCCGAAGACGATGCCGACGACGAGGCCGAAGATCGTGCCCCCGCCCGGTCCGATGACAAGGGAGCCGTAGTGTTCCGCGAGGAAGCGGAGCATGTCTTCTTTGTGCGCTTCCAGCTGGCCCGAGAAACTCTTCGGCAAAGAAAGCATGGCCCAACCGAGCAGCGCGGTGCCGAGAACAACTTCGATCGCGACAGGCACAATCGCCTTCGTGGCCGTGCGTGTGACCTTTGGCTTCTCCAGAGTCGAATCAGCGTCCGGCTTCATCACACCGGTGATGTTCGCTACGGCTTCCACTCCGCTGAGCGCGAGAATCACACCAACGAATGCCACCCACGTAGGGCCGAGATCAGCGTGGCGCGGCTCGAGGTAAACCGTCGTGAGATGCGGCGCGCTCAGACCAACGATCAGGAGCACCACGACGACGGCAGGAATGGCCAGCCAGAGGGAGACACTGCCGCTGTGTTTCGGGCCGAAAAAGTTAATGACGCCCACGAGCAGGATCAGGCCCATGGTCGCGATCTGCGCATAACGGGTTGGCACACCCAGGTAACTCACGGCGGCCCACCCGCTCAGCGCCGCTGTGACCATGAAGTTGGCGACGAGCAAGAGCGCGCCCGTTGAGGCGAGAAAGCGGCTTTGTCGGCGGGCCGCGGAGTAAACGCCGCCGCCATCCGGGAAGTGCTCGCAGACAATGATGTAGTTGTAGGCCACCACCGCCGTGAGCACGCAGACCGCGAGGATAATCGGCAACGAGGAAAAGCCGGCGGCGATGAACGCGAGGCCGATGACATACGCTTTGCTCGTGCCCCAATCGCCATACAGCAAAGCGGCGGCGCGTTTCCAATCGACGTTGCGCGGTCGATGAACGCCAGGAGCGACAGGGAGGTCAGCCATGGGGGTGGGAGTGGTCTTTTCGGGCTCCGTCGTAGGACGGGCAACCAATTTCAGCCATTCGGGTGCGTCGAAATCAGGCCGAAGACCTCTGCCGGAGAATTGAAGCTTGCGCTGAGTCTGTGGGGACGAGATGCACGGCGCATTCAATCTCCGCTGTTTGCGGGAACATGTCTAAAGGCAACACCGATTTTATCGTGAAACGCTGGCGCAGGTCGGCGAGGTCGCGCGCGAGCGTGGCGGGATTGCAGGAAACGTAAATCAATGTGCCCACCGGATGCGCAAGAAGGATGCGTCGCGTCGCTCCTGTTAGGCCGGTGCCCGGTGGATCGACAATGACAGCGGTTGTGGCGAAGTCCGCGCC
This sequence comes from Chthoniobacterales bacterium, assembly GCA_013812515.1. Lineage (GTDB taxonomy): Bacteria > Verrucomicrobiota > Verrucomicrobiia > Chthoniobacterales > UBA10450 > JACCTI01. The sequence goes on along the minus strand of JACCTI010000265.1, from coordinate 4,877 downwards.
GGCAAGTTGACCGGCCAATATCGCATCGACGTCCCCGGCGATGTAGGTCTCCTTTGCGGTGGCAGTTTGCTGCGCAGCCGCGACGGCATAGCGGTCCCACTCGATCCCGACGACGCGCTCGAAGCGATCAAGGAGCTTCTTGGCAAAGAAACCAGCGCCGCAGTAAGCATCTACGAGCAAATGTTGCTGGGCCGGAAGGAAGCTGGCGATGAAATGCGCGAGAGCATCAGCGACCTCGTCGTTCGTCTGCTCGAAGACGCGTCGTCCGGGCGACGCGCGCAGGGTGTAGTGGCCAGCGCGCGGGTGGCGCGCGCGGAGCTCCGCCAGGGCTCGGTTGACAGCCGGCCCGGCGATCGGGCACACCTCCACATCGATGAGTTGATGCACGTCACGGCGATAGTAACCGATGACTCCGTTCTCCACGTGAACCGTCACGCGATTTCGATAGCCGTATGACTTCGGCGAAGCAACGATCTGTTGCACGCGCGCATCGTTGAAGCGTCCAATTCTGCGTAGAAGTTGATCCACCTGCCGCTGCTTAAGTTCGAGCTGATGCTCGTAGCTGATGTGCTGGTAACTGCATCCGCCGCAGCGACCGAAATACGGGCACTCGGGTTGGGCCCGGTGCGCGGAGGCATCGAGCACCTGATCGAGTTGCGCCTCAGCAAAATGCTTTTTCTCACGCGTGATGCGCGCCGCGATGCGCTCGCCGTCGATCGTGAACGGAACAAAAACCACCTTGCCTTCGGCGCGCCCAACGCCTTTGCCGCCGAAGGCCACGTCCTCGATCTGAAGTTCGACCACGCGCATTTCCATGAACTGTAGCGGCGGTCTATGACCGCCGCCGAAACGCTGGTTGCGCGCGCAATTCGGCGGTCATGGACCGCCGCTACAGAAGAAGGTCAATAGTGGCGCACGTACGGATACTTGGATTCGTTCCCGAGCTCCGGCGGGAATTCCTTGTAGCCGGCGTGGATCCAATGCGTGTCGGCCTCCAGAATCGGATAGTACGTTCCCCTCACAATCGGCACGGGAAAGGTGAATATCTCGGCCAGCCCGGCGCCGATGCGCAAGGCGCTGCGACCGACACCGCGCACAACTCCGTAGCCACCGGCCGCAGAGTTGCCTTCGTGCTGATTGATCTTCGCCACTGTGGTCGGCAGTTCAGCTACGCCGAAGAGGAGATTCGAAACACCGCGGCCGAGCTTCCGGGTGGGGCCGTAGTCGTTGGAAGGCGGGTCGTGAATATCGCCATGGCAGAACGACGAAAGACCGATGACCAACAGAAAAGCGAGCAGGGTTCGCATACGCTGAAAGAGCTAACTGACTTTGCTCACCGGAGGCAAGACCTCTTTTGCGGCGCCGCGGCCACGGGTCGCGCGCATGGAGAGGACAATCGTGATCGTGAGCGTAGTCACGATGATCAGGAGCGAAACCCAGTTTGGAATGTGGATGAAGTTCGCCAGGATCATCTTGAGGCCGACGAAGCCGAGGACAAACGCGAGCCCGGTCTTCAGGTAGATGAACCGGTCGATCACGTGAGCGAGCACGAAGTAAAGCGAACGGAGGCCGAGGATCGCGCAAATGTTTGAGGTATAGATGATGAATTCGTCCTGGGTGATGGCGAAGACCGCGGGAATGGAATCGACCGCGAAAACGAGATCCATGATGTCGATCACGATCAGAACAAGGGCGAGCGGCGTGAGCATCCATTTGCCACGTTCCTTCACAATGAACTTCTCCCCGTGATACTCCGGCGTGACTGGCATCCACCTGCGGCAGAAGCGCAGAACGAAGTTGCTCTCCAGATCGATTTCCTCGCCGTGGCTCACGAGCATTCGCACGCCGGTAATGAGCAGGAACGCGCCGAAGATATAGAGGATCCAGTGGAAGCGCTGGACGAGCGAAACACCGAGCGCGATCATCGTCCCGCGCATGACGAGCGCGCCGAGAATTCCCCACACCAGGACGCGATGCTGATACTTCCGCCGCACTTGGAAGTAGGTGAAGATCAGCACGAAGACGAAGATGTTGTCGACGCTGAGCGAGTACTCGATGACGTAACCGGTGAAGAAATCGAGCGCCGCCGCGTCCCCCTTCAGATGCCAGACCAGCACATTGAAGCTGAGGGAAAGCAGCACCCAGACAATGCTCCAAATGCTCGCCTCTTTGATCGTAACCGCGTGGGCTTTGCGATTGAAGCCGACCAGATCGATCGCCAGCACCACGAAAACGCCAATGTGGAAGGCGATCCAAAACGAAACAGGCACGGCGCGTAGCGTCCCACGCCGCCAGACACGGGGCAACCGAAAGCCAGCAATGCTGCCCGTCCCAACTGCGGAGTTTTCTCTGGCGAAGAGGGCTCTTCATCGTAGTTTCACCGACCTCTGATGGATGCAGAACTTGAGAAACTCGTCGAAGCGGGAAAACTGACGAAAAGAGCAGCCGAGCATCTGGAGAAACTCAAGCCCGGGACATATTGCCTGCACAAAAGCTGGGGCTTCGGCCAGGTCGCGGAATGGAACCTTCTCCTGAATCAGATCGTCATTAATTTTCAGGGGAAGAAGGGGCACCTGATGCAGCTCGCGTATGCGGCCGAGCATCTGACGGTGATACCGCCGGATCATTTTCTGGCGCGAAAAGCGACGGATCTCGGTTCAATCAAGGAACAGTTGAAGAAGGATCCGGCCGGCATCGTGCGCAACGTTCTCGAGAGTCTCGGCGGATCAGCGACGCAGAGCCAGATCGGCCAGCTGATGTTGGGTGATCTTTTCACCGAAGCGGAGTGGAAGCGTTGGTGGGACTCGACCAAGAAGACACTAAAAACGGAGGGCTACTTCCTGGTCCCGTCCAAGAAAACTGATCCGATTCAGCTGCGAGCTGAAAAAGTCTCGCGGGCGGACGAGTTGGTAACATTCTTCAATCAAGCCCGGCAACCGAAGGAGAAGGCCGCCGCGCTGGACGAGATCATCAAGTTCCACGGCGAGTTCAGTGATCCCGCGAGCCAGTTGCAACCGATCGTGAACGAGATCGAAGAACTCGCGGCACGGAACCAGCGGTTTAATCCGGCGCTGGTCCTGGAGTTGATCATCGCGCGCGACGATTTGCTGCAACGGTGTCCGGCGCTGCAAAGTTCAAACCCGGAACTGACGCTCGCGCGCCTGATCGAAGAGGAGGAATCGCGCTTGACTACCATCTTGCCGAAACTCGCATCCGCGAAGGAACGGCGCATCTTACAGGTCCTGCCATCGGCCCTCGGACCGCAGTGGACGGTTCGCGCCTTTCAGCTCATGCAATCGAATCAGGCTCGCGCCGTCGCGCAAATTCCACGTGTCTTTGTGGAAGCGGGCCAGCAAGCCGAACTCCGCGCCTTCATCTATCGCGGAATCCGCGAGCATTCCGCCACGAGCGAAGTATTGACCTGGCTCGGCAAGGAACGCGCTGGGGAGTGGCGCGATCTGGTCACGCCCGATTTACTCGGAGCGATTCTCTCCGCGCTCGAACGCGACCAGCACAACGAGAACAGCCGCGGCAGTAAGTTGCGCGATCTGGTGCTCGAGGATCGGCAGTTTATTCCGGATATGTTCGCAGGCGCGGAAGCGAGTGTCGCGCGTGACGCGATGCGCCGGCTCATGCTGACGCCGGTTTTCGACGAGTTAACGAAGCGCTCGCTCCTGGCGCGGATCATCAAGCTTTATCCCGAACTCGAGACGGTGATTACCGGCGAGCAGAAGGAAGAGAAGACTGAGTCGCTCGTTGTCTCGTGGAGCAGTCTGGATAAGCGGAGATCCGAATACGAAGACCTGATCAACAGGAAGATTCCGGAGAACAGCAAAGAGATCGGAGTGGCGCGGTCTTACGGCGATCTGCGGGAGAACTTCGAATTCAAAGCCGCGAAAGAAATGCAGGCTGTGCTTATGCGCCGCAAATCCGAGTTGGAGATCATGCTGCAGCGCGCTCGCGGCACCAACTTCGAAAATCCGGACACGTTGCAGGTTTCGATTGGAACAATTGTGATGCTCCGCGACACGGACGGAAACGAGGAGACCTACACGGTGCTCGGCGCGTGGGACAGTGAGCCCGATCAGCGCATTATCTCCTACCAGACAGCGATCGGACAGGCGCTGCTTGGGCGGAAAGTAGGAGACACCGTGGACCTGAACACAGATCAGGGCTCCCGAAGTTTCGAAATCATCGGGATCGACCCGGCGGCGGTAGATGTCAGTGTGCAAGAGCCTGAACTAGAGACTCAGGCGGAAGCAATCGGAGTTACTTAACCCTGGTGCTGGTGCGCGTTCACCAAACATGGGCGTCGGCAAAACTTCCCGCCGCATTGCTAAGATAGAGATTCGGTCACGCCGCCTTAGCGCATCATCGTGAGCCAGATCACCACTAGCACGATGATCGTTCCGATGATCAGCAGCGCTTCGCGTAATCCAGGGGCGCGCAAAGCCTTTCGCCGGCTGAACGTGTAGAGCACAATCGCCACCACCAAGACCGCTGCGAAAAGAGCCACTGGAAACATCGCTTTGTTTATGGCTGCCGTTTGCGCGGCTGGCTAGTGCGAAATTTCTGCTGATGCCCGTTGTAGACATCGCGCGCCGTTCAGCGAAAATCGATTCGTATGAGTGATCCGATTCTTGTCGCTAAAGCTGGAAAGGAATCGATCGAACTGCTGCCTGCCATGGCCAATCGCCATGGCCTCATCGCTGGCGCGACCGGGACAGGCAAAACAGTCACGCTGCAGACGCTGGCCGAGAATTTCAGCGCGCGGGGCGTTCCCGTTTTCATGGCCGATGTGAAAGGTGATCTTGCGGGGATCAGTCAGCCCGGCGGGAATAACCCGAAGCTTCTTGAACGGGCGAAGGAGCTTGGCG
>JACCTI010000243.1 GCA_013812515.1 Chthoniobacterales bacterium | reverse complement strand
TCAAATCGCCGCGCACGGGCGGAAGCGGTTTTCCCTGGCGCGCGCGATGAAAATACGCGGCGATCACTCCGATTTTCGCGGTAATGCTTCGCGCGCGCTGCTTGTTCGCTTCGGTGTTTTGATCCTTCAGCGCGTCGCGATCGTAGAGGCCCAGCATCGAAACCGCCGTCCGCATCACATCCATCGGGTTCGAATCTTTGGGCGCGCTCTTGATGAACTCGACCACCCCCGCGGGCAACTCTCGCAGCGCGCGCAACGTTTCCTCACACGCGCTCAGCTCGGAACGGTTCGGTAGCCGGTTATTCCAAAGCAGGAAGATGACTTCCTCGTAGCTGACCTTTCCCGCCAGTTCGTTGATGTCGTAACCGCAATAGATCAGCTGGCCACGGTCGCCAATCACGTCGCTAAGTCGCGTCGTATTAGCGACGACGCCTTCGAGACCGCGGGACACCATGGCGTTCATGATTCCGAACTGCCGTTCGGGCGCGATCCTTGCACCTCGAGCTGCGTTATCAGCGGCACATCGACGATGAAATGTGATGGCGTTTGCTCAACCGGCGAAGTCACCACAATTGTGCGTCCGGCACCGATGACGGCGATGAAGTCCGGGTGAGGAACGTGCAACGAGCGTCCGTCGGCAAGATGGATCGTGAATGGCCGAAACGGGGCCGCGTGCATCACTTCACGTAATTTTTCGACTTTCATGAAAGCTTGTGGCGAAACCATCCAGATTAGTTGGTTGCGTTCATTCGCGCAATCAACGTATCCGCCATCGTTGCAGGGGTGTCGGCGACGGCGATTCCGGCGGCTTTCAGCGCCTCAATTTTACCTGCGGCAGTTCCCTTCCCTCCAGAAACAATCGCGCCGGCGTGGCCCATGCGACGTCCCGGGGGCGCGGTTGCACCCGCAATGAACGCAGCAACCGGCTTGTCGCAATTCTCTTTGATCCACTCGGCCGCTTCTTCTTCCGCCGAGCCGCCGATCTCGCCGATCAAGATCATCGCGTGCGTCTCGGGATCATCATTGAAAAGCTGCACCGCATCCAGGTGCGACATGCCGTTGATCGGATCGCCACCGATGCCGATACAGGTCGATTGGCCATAGCCGCGCGAGGTGAGCTGCCACACCGCTTCGTAGGTTAAGGTGCCCGAACGCGAGATCACACCAACGTTACCCGGCTTGTGAATGTATCCCGGCATGATGCCGATTTTGCATTCCCCAGGCGTGATGATCCCTGGGCAGTTTGGGCCGATGAGGCGGCTCTTCTTTCCCGCCATCTGCGCTTTCACGCGCATCATATCCATGACTGGAATGCCTTCCGTGATGCAGACAACCAGCTCCACGCCCGCGTCGACCGCTTCCAATATTCCATCAGCGGCGCCCGCCGCCGGAACGAAGATGACGGACACATTGCAACTGGTCTGCGTGCGCGCTTCGGCGACTGTGTCGAAGACGGGAACCGTTCCTTCGAACTTCTCGCCGCCACGCCCGGGAGTCACGCCGCCGACGATGTTCGTGCCGTATTCCATGCACTGCTTCGCATGAAATCCACCGGCCTTGCCGGTGAGACCCTGCACGAGCAAGCGTGTGTTTTTGTCGACCAGAACAGACATAACGAGCTTAATCAGAAATCCTGAAAACCAAGAAGAAACCACAAACCAGACTTTGTTCCTGGCTTTCTGGTTTCAGATTCATTCCTGCTTTCCTGCTTCATCCTTGCTTACGCTGATGGACGAGCAGCTTGTTCCCGTCGGGGTCGCGGAACTGCGCCATCCAGCAAACCGGCGTCTCCATTTTATCCATGTCAAAGCTGACCCCACGCTCTTTCAGTCTCGCAATGGAGGCGTCGATATCGTCAACTTCGAACGCGACCGTCGTTCCATCGCGTGATGGTTGCCACGCCGGGTGGCACCCGACACCGATTGTCGTGCCGCCGAGCTCGTATTCGATCCACGCGCCTTCCATCACGGTCGAGCCCGGCTTTAGCTCGAGCGTCTCTTGATAAAATTCGCGCGCACGTTCCTTATCCGAAACGGCGATCGCCACGAAAGCAACTTCCTTGATCATACTTCTCTTCCCGGTTTCAGTTTGTGGACTATAAGTTTGTTGCCGTCCGGATCCTGCACCACGGCCATGGGGCAACCGGTGTCTCAAACGGCTCCATCGCGAAACGAATCACCGCCACTTTTAGCTTCAGGATCGCGGCATCGAAATCTTCCACTGCCAAGGCCCCACTCGTGCCTTGCACCCGCGCCCGTTTTATCTCGGTCACAGGAATAGCGACGAACCCGATTTTTTGAACCTTCATAACGCGGCGTTTTCGAAATCCCAAATCACAAGACCCAAGCTCCAAGCAACGACCAAACCCCAGTTTGCGAAAGCTTCACAAGCCGGTCGCCTTTCCGATTATGGCGGAGAGGATCAGCGTCAGCTCGCGCGCCTCACCCGCGAGGGTATCACGCGTAGTAGTCTTGTCCTGGCCCGTATCGAGCAAATGGAGGAAGAGCTGGCTCTCTTTTGCCTCTTTGCGACAGATCTTTGCACGCAGCAGGAAATCTTTCTTGCTCAGCGTTTCGTCCGCTTCGATCCAATTGCCCGCGACCGATCCTGACGCTCGCACCAGCTGCCGCACGTCTTCTGTGTTAGCGAGGGTCCGCGGTAATTTCTTCACAAACGCGCGCACCGACTGTGCAAACAAAAAGGTTCTGTCTTCGAGATCACGCGGCTTCGATCCATCGTTCACGGCTGCTTTGAGTCTTGGGATTTGGATATTAGTTGGAGCTTGGGTCTTGGTTTTTGGCACCTGCGGCCTTCACCGCTTTCTGCGCCGCGTCGCCTAGATCGTCCGCGGTGGTCACGGGAAGACCGGAG
>JACCTI010000228.1 GCA_013812515.1 Chthoniobacterales bacterium | reverse complement strand
GGCCAAGGAGTTGTGGGCCTCGGCAGAGGCTGACCCTGGTGGGAAGCAAAATTTGCTGAAAGCAGTGCGTCTCCTGGAGGAAGCCGTCACGCATGATCCGGGCTTCGTCCTCGCTTACTGTCTGCTCTGCACCATTCACTTCGACATTTACTGGATAGGGTTTGATCACACCCCGGCCCCGACGCGAATTGGCTGCCACAGCTCTCCGGAATGCCACCCGGCTCCAGCCAGATGCTGGCGAGGTTCACGCTGCCCGCGCCAATTATGCGTACCATGGCTTTCGAGATTACGACCGCGCACGTGCGGAGCTGGATCTCGCACGCAGGACACTACCAAACAACGCGGAACTTTACTGGTCTATCGCCGCGATTGATCGTCGTCAGGCCCGATGGAATGAGGCGATACGAAATTTTGAGCGCGCAATCGAGCTCGACCCGCGCAACTTCAGTATTGTCGTGGAGGCGGCGTTTACTCATTGCGGATTGCGTCGCTTTGCCGAATCGAGACAACTGCTCGAACGAGCGCTTTCCATATCGCCGGGGGATCACTTTGTGCGGTCGGAATTAGCGTGGTTAGATTTCCTGGAACGCGGTGAGCTAAAGCCTTGGCGGAACCAGCTGTCGGACATCGAAAAAGAGGGATCGGCAGCCGCTTCCCGCGTGGCGTTTCGCCTGGTGTGGTGCGCGCTGGCCGCGCACGATCGTGAGGCGGCAGCACGTGCGCTGACTTTTATCCCGCCGGAAGGGGTTGTCGACGTTCGCAGTAATGCTCTTTTTCCACGGGAGTGGCTCGTCGGCCTGGTGGCTAGGAGTTTTGGCGACAAAGCCGGGGCACAAACCGCCTTCACCGCGGCCCGGCCGATTTTGGAGCGCATGACTGTTGCGCAACCAGAGTATGCGCCAGCCTGGAGTCTGCTGGGGACGATTGACGCCGCGCTTGGCCGTAAGGAGAACGCGATTCGGGAAGGCCGGCACGCCTGCGAACTCCTTCCGGTCTCAAAAGATTCGTGGGAGGGCACTTCCTGGGTCACGAACCTGGCGACGATCTACGCGTGGATTGGGGAAAACGACGCGGCGCTCCAGCAACTGGAAAACTCGGCCGGCAATTTTGGCGTTGCCTACGGCGAACTGAAACTGTTTCCCTTTTGGGATTCGTTGCGCAGCGATCCACGCTTCGATCAAATTGTCGCCTCGCTAGCGCCCAAAGATGAGGCAGGCGGTCGCGGCGGCGACCGGGAAACCTTGCAGGGACAGCGCGTCGGTCAACGTCCGCTCGTAGCGTTGCGAGCAAACTTGGTGTTCGTCCCGCGTGTCGATTAACGCCACCTGCCGCTGGCAATGGGACCCGCTCCGCAGCCACCCGCGCTTTCAAAAGATCAACGAGTCGCCGTAGCCGAAGACGATCTATTAGAATTGTTTCGGCTCTGTTGAAAAAGCTTGGCGTGGCATATGCGCGTCATCCCGAATCGCACAGACGATGAGGGACCTCCCGCCCGGCTACTGCGTCAACGCGAGCAGCGCCAGCATTCGGCCGGTGCGGCCCTTTTCTGCGCGATAGGAATAGTAGCGATCCAGATCGCAGGCCGTGCACACGCCACAATCATGCACGTTCGTCACACCCTTATCCCGACACGCGCGAATGATGTCGGCGGCGAAATCAATTTCGTAGTGCGGCGGACGAATGCAGGGGCTGAGTTGGACCATGAGGTCGCGCGCAGCGGATCCAAATTCGGCGTCCATCCTGTCAATCGCGTTCGCGACGATGCCGAGCTCTGTTCCCTTCTTCCCGGAATGGACCAGAGCGATCGCGCGTCGGATCGGATCGACGAGGTAAACGGCGCAACAATCCGCCACGTAGATGCCGAGACAGACACCGCGCTGGTTCGTCATCAGACCATCGCAAGCATCGAAACATTTGTCGGCAGCCACCGGCGCGTCGATCACGCCGATGCGATTATCGTGAACTTGTTGCGCCGTGACGAAGGGCACAGTTGCGACGCCATAGAAAGTCCGCACTTCTCGATGAACTTGATCGAGCCGTTGGAGTGCTTCCGCTTTTTCGTGCGCGACATCGATTCCCGCGACACGCGTGGTGAAGCAGTGCACGAGACCGGATAACGCGCTGAGCGCTGGAAACTCTTCTGCTGGGAAGAAACGGTCGTGCACAAACGCGCGTGAGACGGCCGCCCGTGCTAACGAACCGGCAGTCGCGTCCCGGCGCGATTCAACGGCAGCGGTGTCGGTTTCGGCGGAGGAGTGGGCGCGGGATCGGTTCTTAATTTCCGCCGTGTCTTCGGCTCATCGAGCTGATTCGCGTAGGTGACTTCCGTCGCGGTGACCCGATCGAACTCGGCCACGGCGGAGTTGTAAGTAAAGAGAGCCTGCAACGAAATCGATTGTGCGCGCGTAACCTCGACGCGCGCGTTCAACACTTCCAGCTGCGTCCCAGCGCCGGCGCCGAGACGCGCGCTCGCCAGACGCAACGCCTCCTGCGCCTGGCCAACGGTTTGTTCCTGGCTCCGAATCAGTTCCGCGCCCTGCACCAGGTTTGAGTAAGCCTGCTGCACCTCCAGCTCGATCTGCCGCACCGCGTCATCGTAGGTGATCTTCGACTGCTGCAGAACGGCCTTCGCTTGTTTCAAGCGTCCGTAGGTTTGTCCCGAGTCCCAAATCGCCCATGATCCGGTCGCTCCGAAGATGTAGCCGGAGCGCGTATCGTTGATGTCTTCACTGATCGGTGAGCTGCGGAAATCCGTTCCTCCGGTCGCGCTGATCTGCGGGAAAAATCCGGAGCGTGCGACGCCTACCTGGGCCGAGTTGCTGAGAACATTCGCCTTCTGCTCCTTCAGGAAAGGCCGCCGCTCCTTGGCCACTTCGATAGCTTTGGGGAGCGGCACTCTGCGCGGTTCATAGCGAAGATCACCGATGGCGTCGAGGGGCGGGGCGTCACCGCGCCTGGGATCAAAATCGAGCCCGATAGTACGGGCGAGCTGGAGCTGCGCGATGCGGTAGTTGTTGCGCGCGGTGATTAGATCCGGTTGGACATTCGAGAGCGCGACCTGTGCTTGCAGAACGTTAAAGCGCGGAACGGTTCCGGCCTCGAAGCGATTCTGCTGGTCCTGCAACTGGCTGCCCAAAAGATTGACGGATTCTTCCTGCACCCCAATCAGCGCGCGGTTGAGCAGAATCTGGTAGAACTGCGTTCGCACGGTCGCGATCACGAGATCGATGGTATTCCGGAAAGCGAAGTAGGCGGCATCGCGTTGAAAGTCAGCCGAGCGAATCTGCGAGACTACGCGGCCGCCGGCGAAGATGATCTGAGTGGCTTGAAGCCGAAGGTTGTAGGTGCGCTCGGCGCTCTCCAACGATTGGAACGAGCCGCCCCCCGGATCGTTCGGATCTATTATCCCGCCGCTTGGGCCGGAACCGCCGTCACCGGTGAAGTTGTTCAGGTGAGGGTCGGTGTCACTAAACGAGCTTGTCGCATCCACCCGCGGTAAGGCGTCCGCACGCAACTCGAGGTAGAGCCCTTTCGTTCTCTCGATTTCCTGGCGGGCACGCTGAATGTCTGGGTTGCGTTGGAGAGCGGTCAGAATCGCTTGTTCCAGCGTATAGCGGGGAATGCGCCCGGATGACCGAACCTCGAGGTTGTCGGACCCCGCGATAAGGAGGCCGGTTGGCAGCGGAGCGAGGATAGCTGCAAAGAAAAAGACGTAGCTGAAAAACTTACCCATGAGCAGAGAGAGACGAGCGGCGGTTACGAACGACGGGACGTTAGCCGCCCGCGCGGCGTAGTCCACAATGTTTCGGGTTCACATGCAAGCGGCATGCCCGCCGGAACAGATAGTCGCAAAACGGCAGAACCGAGAGGTTTACCAGTTAGAACGTTCCTGCAGCGCCACTCCCATATTCCCGACGATGGGATACGCCTGTTCCAGTATCGAGACGTGGCGTCGGAAACTTCGAGCAGGCAAACGTGAACCGAGGATGCCTACTTGCTCTGACAGTAATTGTAGATCTTTGTGTAAATCTGCAACCACGCTTTCTGCTCGCCCGGACTAAGATGGGCCATGATCTTCATGATGTTGCCGACCATCTCCTCGCGGATGCGGCGGACTAACGCCGAACCTTTTTCGGTGATGCAGACCATCACTTTACGGCGATCCTCCCGGGCGATCGCACGCACCACGTACCCCAGATTTTCAAGCCGTGCTACCAGACCACTCGCCGCCGCCGTCGTATGTCCCATCTTCTGTGCGATGGCAGACATCGTGAGCACCTCTTTCTGGTCGAGCGCGGCGAGAAGAAAGAACTGCGGGAAGGAGACGTTACCCGGTGCGAGTTCCTTACATAGGCGCAGCACGAAGCAACGCTGCATCTCCAAAATGATGTGCGATAAACGCTCGGCGTCCCCCCGCAAGTTCTCTGCGGAGACTGGGGGGCGAACGTCGATCGTTGCCGTGCTCAACGGGTTCAAGCTAAGAGTGCGCTGAAACGTGTCAAACGCCCGGCGTGTCCATCACTCCCAAGTGCTCACCGTGACCAACTCCCCCGCGGCGATTTCTGCCCCCGATGGCGCGAGCAGAAGTGCGTTCGAGCGGCTCAAGCCAAACAGCGCGTGCGACTCCTGTAGACCGACCGGCGTAAAACTGCCGTGCCGGAGCGATCCACGGACGTAGTGGGGACGTGCAGCGTCATTGTGCACGGCGACCCTTAATCGAGCGGTGGATTCAGGTAGACGCAGTTCCGCGTCATCTGCCCCCATCAACTTGAAAATGGCGGGCCGGACGAACAACAGAAACGTGACGAAGGCGGAGATGGGATTCCCTGGCAACCCAAACACGGCGCACTCGTTGGCTCGGCCGAAGAGGAATGGCTTGCCCGGTTTAACCGCCACTTTCCAGAGGTCGAGCGTCGCGCCGATCTTCGCGAGCGCAGGTTTGACGAGATCATGTGCCCCGACAGAGACACCGCCTGTGATGACCATCACATCGCAACGCGCTCCTGCACGTAAGGCAGCCTCGATTTCCTCGGCTCGATCCTGGCAGTGCGTCACAGAGACAACGTCCACGCCGCAGTTCGTCAGCATTGTTTGGAGCAGGATTGAATTCGACTCGTAGATCTGGCCCGCTCGAAGAGGAGACCCGGGCGCGACGAGTTCATCGCCGGTGGAAACGACAGTCGCCTGGACCTCGCCCCCTACCTGCAGTGACGACATTCCTTGCGCCGCTAGGAGCGCAACCGTCTGCGTCCGGACCCGCTCGCCAGCCGCAAGCAACTTCTGCCCTTCAGTGACGTCGCCTCCGCGTTGCCGGACGAATTCGCCGGGTCGAACCTCCGCTTTCAGCAGAACCTCGTTGCCCTCGCGCTCCGTCTCCTCCTGCATGATCACCGCATCCGCACCAGCGGGCAGTGGCGCGCCCGTGAGAATCCGGAGGGCTTCTCCGGGTTGAATCGACAGGCTCCGATCAGGGCCTGCCGCTTGCTCGCCGACCACCTTCAACCGAGTTCCTATTGCGCAGGACGCGGCCATGACCGCGTATCCGTCCACCGAGGAATTGTCGAACGGCGGCAGTGACAATCCCGCCGAAACATCGCGCGCCGCGAACCGGTCGACGGCATCCAAAAGAGCGACCTCGCGTGGAGGCAGCCGCCGAACGTTTGCCACAATTCTGGCGAGCGCCTCGTCGACAGAGATCACAGGCGCTCTTGCGTTCTTCGGCTGAACACGCGCCTCCACCTGGTTTCCGCGAACGAAAGAATTGCGGCGCCGGCTCTCATTTTTGCATCTGATTACTCCGTCGGCCCATCGTTGACGAGCATCGCCCGACCCCATATTCTCGCAACCTGCCGAATTGGTGAGGTGGCTGAGTGGTCGAAAGCAGCGCTTTGCTAAAGCGCCGTAGTCCAAAAGGCTACCGAGGGTTCGAATCCCTCCCTCACCGATTATCCTGTAAACGGAAGTCTTGGATATACTTAGGTCTGTTCCCTGACTGTCACTTCCGGTCTGTAAGAACGGAAGTAAGAACACGTTTGCCAATGACGCAGACCGTTGCTGATGTCGCTGAGGGGGCGACTCCTCCCTCTTTTGTCAAAAAAATTGTCTGTGCCCTTACCCATTCGTCGCTCCACCCG
>JACCTI010000210.1 GCA_013812515.1 Chthoniobacterales bacterium | reverse complement strand
TCGATCTCGGCGACGCTTTGCGTTGGCGAAACATCGGCCCGCATCGCGGCGGACGGGTGCGCGCGATCTGCGGTGTGCCTTCACAGCCGAACGTCTTCTACATGGCGCAGGTGAATGGTGGCGTTTTTAAGACGACCGATTTCGGACGAACGTGGCAGCCGATTTTTGATGATCAACCGACTGCTTCCGTCGGTGCGCTGGCCGTTGCTGTTTCGAACCCCGACGTCATCTATGTCGGCAGCGGCGAAGGCCTGCACCGGCCGGATTTGTCGGTCGGCGATGGCATCTACAAGTCCAACGATGCCGGCAAAACCTGGACGCATCTCGGATTACGCGACGGACAGCAAATCGCCCAGCTCGCGATCGACCCCGGCAACGCTGACCGCGTTTTCGTGGCGGTGGCCGGACATCCATACGGGCCTAACGAGGAGCGGGGCATCTATCGTTCGCTCGATGGCGGCAGGAGTTTCGAGAAGGTGCTCGGCAAAGACGAGAACACCGGCGGCGGCGATGTGCAGATTGATCCAAGCCATCCCGAAATCATTTACGCGTCGCTTTGGGAAGCGCGCGAAGGTCCATGGGAAAACAGCAGTTGGAATGGAACGAACGGCGGCATTTTCAAGTCCATCGACGGCGGCACGACGTGGCAGCAGCTCACGAACGGCCTCCCTGCCGATGTCGTGCAGGCAAACATCGCGATCGCGCCGAGTTCTCCGCAGACACTCTTTGCGGCGGTAGGCAGCAAAGCCGGCTCGAAACTTTTCCGCTCGGAGAACGCGGGTGAGACCTGGACGGTCGCGACGGATGACGCACGCCCCGGGACCGGCATTGGCGGCGGCGATCTCCCGGTCGTGCGGTTCGATCCGAAAAACCCGGACGTAGTCTATTCCGCGAGTGTCGTTTGTTGGAAATCGACCGACGGCGGCAAGACGTGGGACGGCTGGCGCGGCGCTCCCGGCGGCGACGATTACCAGAACGTCTGGATCAATCCGAGCAATCCGGAGGTGATGCTGCTCGCGAGCGACCAGGGCGCGATCGTGACAGTGAATGGCGGGACGAGCTGGAGCTCGTGGTATAACCAATCTACCGCGCAGCTTTATCACGTCAGCGCAGACAACGCGTTTCCGTATCGCCTTCTCAGCGGGCAACAGGAAAGCGGGTCGGTTGGGATTTCTAGTCGCGGGAATGACGGCGCGATCACATTCCGCGACTGGCATCCGGTCGCGGCCGAGGAATACGGCTATGTCGTGGCCGATCCGCTCGACCCGGACATCGTCTACGGCGGGAAGCTAACCCGTTACGATCGCCGTACGGCGCAGGCACAGAATATTCTGCCGTTGCCGCTGCGTTCTCCTGATTTTCGAATGTTGCGGACACAGCCCGTGGTCTTTTCCCCGATCGATCCGCATCTGCTGTTTTTCGCGGGGAACACCCTCTGGCAGACGCGGGATCGCGGAGAGAACTGGCAGCAAATCAGCCCTGACCTGACGCGAAAAACGTATGAGCTGCCGGCGACGATCGGCAAGTATCGGAACGAACCGTCGGCCGAGGCGAAGCAGCGCGGTGTGATCTACACCGTGGCTCCCTCCCCGCTCGAGGTGCAGCGCATCTGGGCGGGAACCGACGATGGATTGATTCACCTAACGAGTGATGGCGGAAAGAGCTGGGCCGACGTCACGCCTCCGCAGATCAGCGCGTGGCAGAAGATCTCGCTCATCGATGCGAGCCACTTCGATGCGAAGACCGCCTACGCCGCCGTGAACACGCTCCGCCTGGACGATCTGCGGCCGCATATCTTCCGGACGAGCGACAGTGGCAAGACCTGGCAGGAGGTTGTGCGCGGGATTCCGGCGGGGCAAACGGTAAACGTCGTGCGCGAAGACACGCAACGCCGCGGCCTGCTCTTCGCGGGGACAGAACGCGCCGTCTACGTCTCGTTCGACGAGGGCGAAAACTGGCAGCCGTTGCGCCTGAATATGCCGGCGACTTCCGTGCGCGATCTCATGATCAAGGATGACGACATCGCGGTCGCGACGCACGGCCGCGGCTTCTGGATTCTGGATAACATTACGCCGCTCCGGCAACTGCAGCTCGCGAACCGTGCAACTGGCCTCTTCAAACCGCAGACGGCCTTGCGCGTGCGCTGGAGCATGAACACAGACACACCGTTGCCGCCGGACGAGCCAGCCGGTGAAAACCCGCCCGACGGCGCCATGATCCATTATTCGTTAGCCGAAGAGTCCGCCGAGCCGGTCACGTTAGAGATCAAAGATAGCAAAGGAAATCTCGTGCGGCGTTACGCGAGCACGGACGTGCCGGTCGAGCCGGATCCGAAACTGTTGCGCATCCCGCGCTATTGGGTGCGCCCTCCACAACCGCTTTCCGCAGCGCGCGGGCTGCACCGATTCCTCTGGGACATGCATTACGCGCCCGTGACCGGCGTCGAACCGCAATAC
>JACCTI010000020.1 GCA_013812515.1 Chthoniobacterales bacterium | reverse complement strand
AATTCGATCTCACCCAGCCGATGTTCTGCACCTATGCGCTGGGCTGGGACGTTCAGGATTATCGCGGCGCCAGGCTCGTCTGGCATGGCGGCGCGGTGCTTGGCTTCCTGACCGCAGTCGTGCTGCTTCCCGAAAAGGATGTTGGTTTCTCCATCGAGATCAATAGCGAGGATGGCGGCATCATTCGCGGCCTGATGTACGAACTGCTCGACCACTATCTCGGGTTGCCCAGGAACAATTGGCCCGAAAAATTTATCGGCTATGCGCGAAGCAAAATGGACGAGGGCTTGAAAAAGCATCAGGCGGATGCCGCCAAACCCGAGAAGGTCGGTCCCTCGCTGCCGGTTGCTCGTTACACGGGGGTTTATGCCGATCCTTGGTACGGGAACATCGAGGTCGGCCAGGCCAACGGAAAGATGACGATCGACTTTAAGTCGACGCCGCGCATGAGCGGCGCGCTCGACCATTGGCAGTATGACACCTTCCTCACGCGCTTTGACGACAAAACGATCGAGCCTGCCTATGTCACCTTTAGCCTCGACGCTGACGGCAAAATCGATCGCATCACGATGAAACCCGTCTCGCCGCTCGCCGATTTCAGCTACGACTACCAGGACCTGCTCTTCCGGCCGGTGAAGGCGGAGAAATGAGAGGGCTCTTGCGCACGGATAGTAGTTGCTCGCTCCTTGGCGTTGCGGTTCTCGCTTTCATGATGGTGCAGGGCATCGCGCAGGATCCGTCGCAGGAGTTCGACGTCATCATCAAAGGAGGGACGGTTTACGACGGCAGCGGCGCGGAAGGACGCGTCGCCGATGTGGCCATTCGTGGCGATCGCATCGTCGGGGTTGGCGATTTCAAAAACGCGCGGGGCAAAAATGAAATCGACGCGCGCGGACTCGCCGTCGCGCCGGGATTCATCAACATGCTTTCCTGGTCTAACGAATCGCTCATCGCCGATGGGCGCTCGCAAAGCGAAATTCGCCAGGGCGTGACGACAGAGATCATGGGCGAAGGCGAATCGATGGGACCGCTGAACGAGCCACTGAAGAAGCGCATGGTCGAGCAGCAGAAGGATATCAAATACGAAATCAAGTGGAACACGCTCGCGGAATACCTGCGCTATTTGGAAGCGCGCGGCGTTTCCTGCAATGTCGCGTCGTTTCTCGGCGCGACCACCGTTCGCGCATACGTCATCGGTTTGGAAGACAAACAACCGACGCCGGAACAGCTCGACGAAATGCGCGACCTCGTGCGGAAGGAAATGGAAGCGGGCGCGCTCGGCATCGGGACTTCGCTGATTTATCCGCCCGCGTTCTACAGCAAAACGGAAGAGCTGATCGAGCTGTGCAAAGTCGCCGCCAAGTACGACGGCAAATATATTTCGCACATGCGGAGCGAAGGGAATCAGCTCCTCGAAGGGTTTGATGAGCTGTTGCGCATCTCGCGCGAGGCAAACATCCCGGCGGAGATTTATCACATCAAAGCGGCCGGCCAGAAAAACTGGGGGAAGATGGATACGCTTCTCGCACGCATCGAAACAGCGCAAAAAAAAGGCCTGCCCATTCGCGCCGACATGTATACCTACATCGCCGGCGGCACCGGACTGGATGCTTCTTTGCCGCCATGGACTGGAGACGGCGGTTACCCCGCACTCTATCAACGACTGCGTGACCCGGAGATACGCAAAAGAATCGCGGCCGAGGTCAGGATCGACAGCGACGAATGGGAAAACCTTTATCTCGCCGCCGGCTCACCCGAGCGCATCATCCTCTCTGATTTCAAATCGGAAAAACTCAAACCGCTCGCCGGCAAATCACTGGCCGAAGTGGCGAAGATGCGCGGAAAGGATCCGATCGAAACGATCATGGACCTGATCAGCGAAGACGAGTCGAGGATCGGCACGATGTATTTCCTGATGTCGGAAGAAAACGTGAAGAAGGAAATCGCCAGACCGTGGATTTCCTTCGGCTCCGATGAAGCGTCGCAAGCGCCGGAAGGTGTCTTCCTGAAATCCAATCCGCATCCGCGCGCCTATGGGAATTTTGCGCGGGTTCTCGGGAAATATGTCCGCGAAGAAAAAGCGCTCACTTTGACGGAAGCAATCCGGCGACTCAGCGGTCTACCCGCGACAAATCTCGGACTCGACCATCGCGGCTTTTTGCAGGAAGGCATGTTCGCCGACGTGGTGGTGTTCGATGCCGACAAAATCGCCGATCACGCCACGTTCGAAAACCCGCGGCAATATGCCACTGGCGTGAAAGATGTCTTTGTGAACGGCGTGGAGGTTCTGAGAGACGGCGACCACACCGGCGCGAAACCGGGCCGGGCCCTCTGGGGACCGGGAAAGGTTCGTTAGGCTGTTTCCCAAACGCGATATGCGGGACGCTCTTAAAAACCGGTGAAAAACCAAACAAATAGGTCCGCACGCATGACAAGTCTGCCGGCAGGGAGTCTCCGCATTTATCTCCGTGGTTACATCGGCAGATTGCCCGCCTTCCTCTTCGGCTGGACGCTTTTTTTAATAATCACTAGCGGCGCACTTGGCGCGGAGTCGCCCTCGCCTGCGGAGTTCGATGTCATTATCAAAGGCGGAACGGTCTATGACGGCACCGGCGCGGAAGGTCGCGTCGCCGATGTCGCCATTCGCGGCGATCGAATTGCCGGTGTCGGGGATTTTAAGAATGCAACCGCCAAAAATATTATCGACGCGCACGGGCTCGCCGTAGCGCCCGGTTTCATCAACATGCTTTCCTGGTCGGTCGAATCACTCATCGTCGATGGACGCTCGCAGAGTGAGATCCGCCAGGGCGTGACGACGGAGATTTTCGGCGAAGGCGAATCGATGGGGCCAGTGAACGATCGCGTGCGCGAGTACATGTTGCGCGAACAGACAGAAATAAAATACGACATCAAATGGAGGACGCTGGCGGAGTACCTGCAGTATCTCGAAAAGCAGGGCGTCTCCTGCAACGTCGCCTCCTTCATCGGGGCGGCGACTATTCGCGAGAACGTCATCGGCTTTGAGGACAAGGCACCTACACCGCAGCAACTCGATGAAATGCGCGAGCTCGTCCGGCAGGAAATGGAAGCCGGCGCTCTCGGCATTGGCAGCTCACTGATTTATGCGCCTGCCTTCTATGCGAAAACGGAAGAGCTGATTGAGCTCTGCAAAGTGGCCGCAGAATATCAGGGCAAATACATCTCGCACATGCGCAGCGAAGGAAATCAGTTGCTCGAAGCTTTCGACGAACTGCTGCGCATCTCGCGCGAAGCGCATATTCCAGCGGAGCTCTATCACATCAAAGCTCTCGGGCAGAAGAACTGGGGCAAGATGGATACTCTTCTCGCGCGCATCGAAGCGGCACGAAAGGAGGGCGTGCCTGTTCGTGCTAATATGTACCCCTACATCGCCGGCGGGACCGGCCTCGACGCGTGTCTGCCGCCCTGGACCCAGGACGGGGGTTATCCTGCGCTCCTCGAACGGCTGCGCAACCCGGAGATCCGTAAGAAAATTGCCGCCGAGGTGAAGGTCGATAGCGACAAATGGGAGAACCTTTATCTCGCCGCCGGTTCACCTGACCGCATCATCCTCTCCGATTTCAGCGCGGAGAAATTGAAACCGTTCTCTGGCAAATCGCTGGCTGAGATTGCAAGGATTCGGGGCAAGGACCCGATCGAAACGATCATGGATTTGCTCGGTGAGAACGAATCAAAAATCGGAGCAATGTACTTCATGATGTCGGAAGAGAACGTGAAGAAGGAAATTGCCCGGCCTTGGATTTCCTTTGGTTCCGATCAAGCTTCACAAGCTCCGGAAGGTGTTTTCCTAAAATCGAATCCCCATCCGCGCGCTTACGGAACTTTCGCGCGAGTTCTCGGAAAATATGTGCGC
>JACCTI010000018.1 GCA_013812515.1 Chthoniobacterales bacterium | reverse complement strand
CAGCGCCGCGACGTTTTGCCTGCAGTTTGGCAGAATGAGATCAGGCCGGATTTCCCCTAACGGCTCGAGCACGAAACGGCGCAGGTGCATTCGCGGATGCGGCAGCTCGAGGTCGGCCGTCGCGACGTTTACGTCTCCGCAGTATAACAAGTCCAGGTCGAGGGTGCGCGAAGCGTTTCTTTCGTGCCGCAGCGGCCGGCCCGCAGCCGCCTCGATCTGCCGCAAGCATTGCAGTAACTCGGCCGCGTCGCTTTCGCACGTCACTTCCATGACTGCATTAAGAAAACGCGGTGCTTCCGGCTCACAATCGACCGGGTCGGTTTCGTAAATCGACGATGCCAGAATCGGCGAATGAACCATCCGCAACCGACTGATCTGCTCGCGCGCCCTCTTCAAGTTCGCCAGGCGATCTCCCAGATTTGTACCGAGCGCAATGCCCGCTCGTGCGGATAGGAAGGCTCTCGCGGCGGCGTTCGACGAGGTCTCGTTAGGCGGAAGTCGCATCAACGTAGATCGATCACGCGCGTTGGACAGCGCAGCGCACTGTTCCTACCAGCACTCCTCAAAGCCCGAGCACGTCCTCCATGCTGTAGAGGTTCGCTGGCTGGCCGATGATCCAGCGCGCCGCGCGCAACGCTCCGCTCGCGAACGTCTCGCGGCTCGCGGCTTTGTGCGTGAGCTCGAGGCGTTCTCCGGGCGTGGCGAAAATCACGGTGTGATCGCCCACCACGTCGCCCGCGCGAATCGAATGCAGCCCGATCTCCCTGGTGGACCGTTCTCCGCTTAATCCTTCGCGTCCATGCGCGACATGCTCTTCGTATTTGAGTCCGCGCTCCTCGCACAAAATTGTCGCCAGCCGCTTCGCCGTTCCGCTGGGCGCGTCCTTCTTTGAACGATGATGCGTTTCGACGATCTCGACATCAAATTCCTCGCCGAGCAGCTCGTTCGTTTTCCGCGCCAGCCAGAAGAGCGCGTTCACGCCGATGCTGAAGTTCGGCGCGAGCAGCACCGGAATCGCCGTGGCCGCCGCCCGAATCGCGCGCATTTCGTCGGCCGAATGGCCGGTCGTTCCGATCACGAGTGGCTTGCTGCTTTGCATGCACGCCCCGCAGTTCCGTTCCGTTGCGCTGGGATGACTGAAGTCAATTACCACGTCGGCTCCGGCGGATGCCTCCTCAAGCCGATCACCGATTTCAACTCGAGCGACGATCGCAAGATCGTTCTGGCCCGCGGCCGCGCTCGTGATCGCCTGCCCCATCCGGCCGGCGGCGCCCACGAGCACAATACGGACCGGCATGTTCATGCCGCCTCGCGATCAAAAACGTCTAATGTCTCTCGCAAGCGCGTCTGATTCGCTGCTGTCATCTCGCACAATGGCAATCGGACCTCGCTCGTCATCTGCCCACGCCATGAGAGCGCCGTTTTCACAGGAACAGGATTTGGTTCGATGAACAACTCTTTGAAGATGCCCCCGAGGCATCGATGCAGCCGCTGCGCACCCGCGACGTCACCGCTGTCAAACGCGCGCACCACTGCGCAGACTTCCGCCGGCAGGAGATTCGACGCGACGCTCACTACTCCGACTGCACCGACTGCCATGAACGGCAGCGTTAGACCATCGTCGCCGCTCAAGATCGTGAATCCGTCATGCATGCGTCCGCGCAACTCCGCGACTCGCTCGACACTGCCGCTCGCTTCCTTGATCGAGACAATGTTGCGGCACTCGCACGCGAGCCGCTCCACCGTCGCCGCCGCAATGTCGACGCCGCAACGACCCGGAATGTTGTAGAGCATGATCGGCAGCGACGTCGCGCGGGCGATCGTCTGGAAGTGACGAAAAAGTCCTTCCTGACTCGGCTTGTTGTAATACGGCGCGACGATCAGCGCTCCATCCACTCCGAGTTTCTCGGCCGCTTCCGTTGCGGCAACGGCATCCCTGGTGGAATACGAACCGGTACCCGCCAGCATCTGGCAGCGGCCCTTTGCAATCTGAACCGTCAGGCGGATGACCTGCTCGCGTTCGTCATGCGACAGCGTCGGGCTTTCACCCGTGGTGCCCACGGCGATGACGCCGGTGATACCGGCAGCGATTTGCCGTTCGATCAACTGCTCGAACGCGGCCACGTCGATCTCACCGTTTCGAAATGGTGTGACGAGGGCCGTGTAGGTGCCGCGGAACATTTGCGGAATGTAGCGCAAGCTTTCCGCTTGCGAATCAAAAGCACGCACGCTGGAAGCTTGCGATACGTCTAGAATCCGACCGAGCCTTGAAGACGAACCGCGCGGTCCGGTGAGTGCCAGATTGTGAATTGCTCGTTTTCGTCAGGCGCGCGGCATTGCTGCTTCGCATTTGAGAGGAACTTCCACCGGTTCCACGCGACGGAAAATCATCCAGACACCGGCAAGCACGAGCGCGCCTCCGACTAACGACCAGAGGGTAAACTCCTCGCCGCCCAGCAGCCAGCCGATCGCGACCGCACCCGGCGGCGTGATGAGCGAGATAGTTTGCAGATTGTTCACCGGGATGCGCGGCAGCAGCCAGTATAGCAAAAGGAACGTCAGGGCTGAGCCAATAACGGCGAGATAGAGAAGGCAGAAGATCGCCCTGCCCGTCCAATGAAACCGCAGCGGATTGCCGTCAACCGCAAGCCCCAGGAACAGCATCGGGATTGTGCCGAAAATCATCTGCCAGCCCGCGATCATCGCGGGCGCGAGTTCCAGCGCGCGGCGCTTCAGCAACACGTTCGAGAGCGCCGCGCCCCCGCCGCCAACGACAACGCCTAGTCCGCCCCAGAAAGCGAGCATGCCACCGTGTTCGAGCAAGCGACCGCAAATTAAAGCGACGCCGCCGCCGGCCAGCAGGGCGCCGGCGACACGTTGCCAGCGGAGTGGTTCTTTCGGCAGGAGGAAGTGCGCGAAGAGCATTCCGAAGATGACAATCATCGCCTGCAGGACGGCCGCCAGTCCCGAGGAAATGTGCAGTTCGCCCCAGAAGAGAAGGCCATAGTTCACCGCGAACATCAGCACGCCCGTGAAGGCGAGAAGCAGCCAGTCCGCGCGGTTCTTCGGTAGCAGCGGAACGCGGCCGATCGAAACCGCCAGGAGCACGATGAACGCGATCAAAAAGCGCAGAGCCGCAAATGATATCGGTGGCAGGTCCGCGAGGCCGACTTTGATCGCGAGCCAGGTCGAGCTCCAGACGACGCAGAGGATCGCATATGCTGCGATGATGCGGAGCTTCTCCTGCCGGGGCATGCGCTAACCAGCGCATCGGCGGATTATGGGCGCAACCCGCTTCTTGCCCGGCGAGGCCCGCTTCGCAATCATCCGGTAACGCATCCAATGACGCCGGCACGTGTTTTCATCCTCACGCTCATGGCGATGACTGCTTTCGCAGGCAATTCGCTGCTCTGTCGACTGGCGCTGAAACACACCAGCATCGATGCGGCGAGCTTCACTTCCGTCCGCATTGTTTCCGGGGCGATCACACTCTGGCTGGTCGTGAATCTCCGCGGCGGCGTCCGGCAGAGCGCGGGCAGCTGGGCTTCCGCGCTGGCGCTCTTTGTTTACGCGGCTGCATTCTCGTTCGCGTACCTCAGCCTCTCCGCAGGTACCGGCGCGTTGCTCCTCTTCGGCGCGGTTCAGGCGACGATGATTTCATGGGGTTTACGGACCGGGGAACGATTGCGCATCCGCCAGCTTGTTGGTCTTGCGTTCGCGTTGGGTGGGTTGGTAGCGCTCCTCCTGCCGGGCCTCTCGGCACCACCGCTTCGCGGTTCGATTCTGATGCTCTCCGCGGGGCTGGCGTGGGGCATCTATTCGCTGCGCGGCAAGAGTGCCGGCGATCCCGCGGCCGCCACCGCGGGTAATTTTCTGCGAGCCGTCCCACTCGCTGCGCTGCTCAGCATTGCGCTGCTGCCATGGGTCCGTCTTGACCGAGCAGGCATCGTCTACGCAGTGCTGTCGGGAGCGATCGCTTCAGGACTTGGCTATGCGATCTGGTATACGGCGTTGCCCGGCCAGAAAGCCACCAGCGCGGCG
Source organism: Chthoniobacterales bacterium (assembly GCA_013812515.1). Taxonomy (GTDB): domain Bacteria; phylum Verrucomicrobiota; class Verrucomicrobiia; order Chthoniobacterales; family UBA10450; genus JACCTI01. Next base: position 676 of record JACCTI010000018.1, on the reverse strand, counting down.
ACAGTTCAGCTGAGTGTGCCGATTCTTGCTGCGGCCGGAGGCGTCCTCTTTTTGGGGGAGTCGATTACGCTGCGGTTGCTTGTCGCATCGGTTGCGGTACTCGGCGGGATCGCACTCGTCGTGACGGAAAAACGGCGCGCAAGCGTCTAAACCGCCGCCGCTTAATCAGGACGAGCGACCGCGTGAACTCGAACAGGCCGCTCGAAACCTTTCAGGGAAACTTCACCGAGCGAGCGGAACGTTAGCCCTTTTCCGATGCAGAGCTCTGCGACAACATTTGAGACCAGGATCTGCTCAGCCTCCGCGCGCGCACAGAGCCGGGAAGCCAGCTGCACGGTCGATCCAAAAAGATCCTGATGATGCTCAACCGGCTCGCCGGCTGCCGCTCCGATGCGCACTTGGATTTCACAGCCCGGACGTTCTGCCTCGATCTTGCTTAACTCGCGCTGGATTTGAGTTGCGCATTTCACCGCGGCGGCGGCCGAAAAGAACGAGGCCATGATGCCGTCGCCGGTGTGCTTGATTTCGTGACCTTTGAAAGCAGCGAGGGCCTCTCGCACCACGGTGTCGTGCACGTGAAGTATGGCCATCGCCTCTTCATCGCCGAGCAACTGAGTCAGGCTGGTCGAACCGACTATATCGGTAAACAGAATCGTCCGAATGCCAGGATCGCGGG
>JACCTI010000144.1 GCA_013812515.1 Chthoniobacterales bacterium | reverse complement strand
CGACCTCCCCGGGGATGCAGCCGCCCTTCCTTTGGCGGACGCGAGCACTGGCTTTGTGCTGCACTCACATGTCTGGGAGCATTTGCCGAATCCGCTCGCGGCGTTGGATGAGTGGGTGCGGGTCGTGAAGCCGGACGGCTTCATCTTCGCAATCGTGCCGAAAAGAAACGCCCGCGGCCACGAACACTTAAAAGGCGATCACTTGCGGGCGTACCGCAGCAGCACGGCTTCGACTTGCCGTGCGGATTGCCGCCAATCCATCGATCGCGTCCGCTGGTAGGCGTTCCCCGCGATTCTGTCGCGCGTGGGTTTATCCCCCAGCAGCCGCACGATTGCATCGGCGACGGCCTCGGGAGTCGGTTCGGCGAGCCACGCATCCTGGCCGTGCGTGAGGACACCTCGCCAACGTTCGCTTGCGATTTCTACAACCGCGCACCGACACGCCATCATCTCGAGCGGAACAAAGGAAGGATTCGAAAGGGAGAACACAACGCCCACATCGCAGCTGGAATAGAGCTCCGCCAGGTGATCGACACTTATCTTTCCGCGATTCGTGACGGGAAATGGCGGCTCCGGTGTTAAGTCGCAGGAACCGAAAAATACAATTTCCACGTCAGGGTATCGACTCTTTACCATCGTTAATGCGGCGAGGCCGAGCTCGTATCCCCGCCGCGGTGTGCTCGGCCGTGCGTAAAAACAGAGTCGCTGACGTGTTTCGCGCTCGACCGGACGGGGCGAGTAGATGCTCGTGTCGACGGCAAAGTCGAAGTGGTCCGCTGTCGCGCCATAGCGTTCGCGCAACAAGCGCGCGAGCCACTGGCCGAGGGTGATGCAGTGAAGCCCCGCGCGATAGGTGTTTTCCGAACGGAGGATGTGGTGGGAATCTCCTTCGTAGAAAGAGGGCTCGAAATCCTGCACGAGATAGTAGCGCCGCCCGCCCTTCAAGAGCCCGCTCAAAATTTCCACGGTTGGCCAGAACGTGGCGAAGCTGCAATCGGCGTCGTCGATGTGTCCCGCCCAACGATGATACTCCGCGCCGGTGACACCAAAATGCTCCCGCACGTGCGTCCGAATCTCCTCCGTGGTGAAATTCACCATCAAACGGTACGGCACGACCTGAACCTGGCAGTCATGGCCGAACGCCGCGAGATCACGAATGATCCGGAAGATGCTAACATCGCCTCCAGCTCCCGGAATCGGCTCCGGGATGATCCAATGGATACGTAATGACGCAGCTCGAGAGGGAGCCTCGGGTTGCGCCGCGGTGTTGAACATCGCGCGCGCACGTCTCACGAAAGCCACACCCTTTTGAATGAGGATGCGTCGGGGCGTGTCGGCGGTTGAACCCAATGCTACGGCTGGAGTGACGCGACGCGAGAATGAAGGCGCAAGTTGTGGCAGCAACGCCGCCAGTTGAGCTCCACGTGCGTGCGGAGTGTAATGCTGCAGCACCGTCCGGCGGGCGGCTTCGGCGAGCACGCTGCGCCGGTCGGCGTTTTCGACAAGCAGGGTCAGCGCCTCGGTCCACTCCTTTTCGTTAGCCGCGAGGAGACCGTTCTGGCCATGAGTCATGGAATCCCTGAACGGGTCGATATCCGAAGCAACAACTGGGACGCCCGCGGCGGCGGATTCCACGAACTTGATCTCGCTTTTCGCGCGACAGAAAACATTGTTCATCTCCAGAGGCGCGAGTGCGATGTCCATCCGGCTGGCAAGCTCGAACCAACCTCGCCAGTCGGTAAGTGGGAAACGCCGGACGCGCTCGCCAAAGCGCTCGAACTCTAGCGGGAGTGCCAACGGCCCTGCGATCCACAATTCAGCCTTGCGGAATCGCTCGAGCACGTGGAGCAAAGCGCCGGCTGCTTCTTGGAAATCGACATCGTGGGTCGGGCTTCCACTGCCGTAGCCGATTACGACCTTGCTCGAGGCGGGACGAAGCTGTCGCGATTGATACAGCTTGTCCGCATACGCCAGCATTTCGCTCCCGAGCGCGTTACGATGAACATAGGCAGGCCGCGCTCTGGCTCGCGCGAACTCCGCAAGCAGAGGTGTCGCTGTGACGGTGGTGTCGCACGCCTCGAGCGTCGCGAGATAGCCGCGCACACCTTCCGCGTGCATCGCCTGTTCTTCAGCGGTCAGACTCTCTACCGCGCGATGCTCGTGGATTCGATTCGGTTCGAAAATGAGATCATCTGTGTCAAAGATGAGCGGCTTGCCCCGCGCGCGCGTGTCATCGATGACTTTCCGAATGCGCGCCCACAGCGGTAGCCGGTAAAGGAAGATCAGGTCGTAGCCGAGAGCTTCCTTGGAATGGACAGCGCCTTCCTCGAACCACTCGGCGACGTGCGCCTCGTAACCAAGCGCCGCCAATTGCTGCTGCAGATGAATGCAGCGGTAAAGATGTGTTGTTGCGATCGCACAGCCACTGGCAATAAAACAGCGGGTGGGCTCCTGCGGTTGATCCATCCTTTACAGGCCTATGGGTGAAGAGGCTTTTGGATCAACGCAGCGCCGCAGAAGTCCTGGTAAACCATTCCAGGTGAAACCATCGCGCGGACATCGTGGTTCAGACAGAATGTCTCGACGCCGGGATGCAAACCCCTCCACTCCCGGAATGCTCTCCGCACGCCACCCTGCCCTGTCACGTCAAAACTAGCGGCAAACTCGCTGGAGTCGTGCAACACCATCAATCCACCGGGCGCAAGCGCGGGGTACCACGATTCGAGCTCCGCGAGCGTGTTGCCATACTCATGCGAGCTGTCGACGAAGACGAGCTCGGGACTGCCGCCGAGATACTCGCGCGCAACCACCGTCGCGTCATCATCCAAGGAACTCCGGTGTTCGATGCGGACGTATTCCGTCAGGCCAGCCCGTTGGAGCCATGTGCGCGTGTAGGCGCACAACGGCTCGCCGATTTCGAACGAGATGAGTCCCTGTTGCGCCCGGCTGCGCCGCAGGAAAAACCCAAGCAGCAGCGCGGAATAACCGGAGTGCGTGCCGAGCTGCACGATGCTCCGGATGTTGCTGCCCATAACAAAGCTTTGCAGCAGCGACATCATCGGCACGGCGCATTCCCCGATCAGGTTCTCGCGCGACGTGTCGGCATACCACTCGTCGAGCACCCGCCACTCGTCATCACTCAGACTGGCATAGATCGGCGGCACATATTCATTGCCTGGCAGCCGGTGCCACCAGAAGCGTGGCTCGGTCGAGCCGGAGAACGCCATGGAACGCTGCCCCGCGGCGGGTGCGCTCATCATCGCCGCACGCTCGAAGCCTGCTTCCACCTCGGTAATTCATCATCGATCGGCAGCTGCTTCGCCTCTCGAAACGCCCCTGTCTTCTTCCGATCGACTCCGAATACTGTCGCGCGCGTCTCGAATCGATCGAGAAGATCGCCATAACGATTCATGAAGTGGTGCACCAGATCTGATTCGAAAAGGTTCGTCGTGTTGATCATCGAAGTCTCGTGGTGGCGATAGAGACACAACGTGTTCGGGATGAAGCCGACCGGCAAATCGGCCTGGGCGTACTTCAGCCACATGTCGTAATCTTCCCAGCCGAACCAACCGATCTGGCTCAGTTCGTTATCGTAACCGCCGAGCTCCAGCAGTGTTTGGCGTCGGAACATTGCCATCGCGTCAATGTAAGGATACTGCACGAGGATCTGTGGATCGAAATCAAAGTAGGATAGCAGCCCCACGCGATTAGTCGGGGTGCCACGGAACCGGCAAAGCAAGCTGTAAGCGGCGGCGTAGTCGCCTGACCCGATCACGTCGAGCAGCTGCCGCAGACCCCCGGGGTATATGAGGTTGTCGGCATCCATCATAAAAACGTAAGGAGCGCGCGAAAAGCGCAGGGCGGTGTTGCGTGCGTCGGCCAGACCGGTATTGAACTGCTTGTTTACCACGCGAATCGGCAGCTCCGACTCGCGCAGGCGGTGCAACGCCCGGGTGAGTGAATTATCGCTGGACGCGTCGTTAACGATCACAATCTCAGGCGCCTCCGCCAGCTGCTCGGCGGCCCGTGCAATGCTGTCGATGCATTCATCGATGTGGTGCGC
>JACCTI010000108.1 GCA_013812515.1 Chthoniobacterales bacterium | reverse complement strand
AAAGGCAACCGGTCTTAAGTACAAAGATGAAGTCGTATCTGCTGCAGCTCGGGGACAGGGAAGAGGGCCCATACTCGGATACGCAGGTAGGGCAGCTGTTCGCAGAACATCGTATCAATCAGCATACACCCTGCACAACTGATCGATTCGCGGGTTGGCGGACCGTGGACGAGTACTTCCCGACTCTAAAATACAGGACTGAATTGCCGGCGGTGATTGAAAAACTCGCACCAGCGTTTTCCACAACGCCACCAGTGCCTATCGGGAGCGCGGTCAAGATCGTGGATGTTGATGTGCCGTTCGCGTCTGTTCTGAAGATGGTGTTCAAGATCTTCGCCGCGTGGCTAATCGTCATCATCTGCTTCATTCCGCTGTTCCTTATCGTTTGGCTCTTTCTATTCGCGGGCCTGCTAAGCTTCTTCGGCTCACATCTTCCGCGCTAATCGGCACGGGACGAAGTCGATTGAAAAGGTCAAGATCTCGGTCTCCTCTCGCCTGCTGGTCGCCGAACCTGGAGGAGCTGCGCGCGCTTGGGCGTGGTTGGTCGTGAACGGATTCAAGGATGTTGAGAACCGTTCCTGGCGAACGAAACACCGAGGCACGCTGCTGATTCATGCCAGCTCGTCTACCCTTTGGGTCAGTGCGGAATACTCCGATCGGATCAGACGTGAGTACGGGGTGACGTTACCGCAGGAGTTCGAACTTGGCGGGATCGTGGGCGTAGTGGAGGTGGTCGAATGCGTGAAGCGGCATTCCTCAAAATGGAAATTCCCAAATTCGTGGGGCTGGGTGCTGGAGAATCCGTGGCGGCTCCCATTTCGGCCGTGTAAAGGCTTCGTCGGTCTTTTTAAGCCGCAGCTGTAGGTGGCTACAACGCAAGCATCTCCCCAAGCTGCATGAAATTGAAACTGGCGTCGCAAATTTGACCGCGTAAAGCGGTCAACATTCAGTCTAGCGCCGGAGAATTTGATCTCCGCGAGATCCGGCGTCCCTCAGAGTGGAAACTTAGAGGATCGTGCGTCGGTGCTTGCCACGTTAAGGAAGGCGCGAAAGCAGGCGCGTGAAGTTACTGAAGGCGGGGTCGAGTTGGCCGTGAACTTGATCAGCCGATCTTGCGCTCGCTGATGGCAGCACCGATCTATTCGTCTCGTTGAAAACAAAGATCGTCACCCTGCTCCTGGGCGCCGCTTGCCTGTCAGACGTTTCTGCCGCCGCTGAGTTGACTGTGCATGCCGCGGCCAGCCTGACCGAAGCGTTGAAAGAGATCGGCGCGGCTTACGAAAGAGCGAGCGGCGATAAGATCGTATTCGACTTCGGCGCTTCGAGCCTGCTGGAACGGCAGATCGAGCAAGGCGCGCCCGGCGACATTTTCGTTTCTGCGGATGAGGCAAAGATGGACCTTCTCGAGAAGCAAGGAGCGATCCTGGCGGGAACGCGGCGCGCTGTTCTCTCGAATACTCTCGTGGTCGTGGTGGCCGCAGATGCGAGCGTGGCGCTGACGAAGGCAGCGGATTTGGCGGAGCCGCAGATCAAGAGATTTGCTCTGGCGGAAACGCAAACGGTGCCGGCGGGGATCTATGCGCGCGAATACCTGGAGAAGCTCGGACCTTGGGAGAAGATTCAGGGCAAAGTGGTACCCACGGATAATGTGCGCGGGACTCTCGCCGCCGTTGAGTCGGGCAACGTGGATGCCGGGATCGTGTACAAAACCGATGCGCTGATCTCAAGGAGGGTGAAGATCGCGACCGAAATCCCGGCGGCTGAGGGACCGAAGATTTCATATCCTGTGGCCGTCTTGAAGTCGTCGAGAGACCCTGAACGGGCGAAGAAGTTTGCCCAATATCTTGCCGGGCCGGTTGCGGCCGAAACCTTCAAGAAATTCGGATTCATGCTGGCGCAGTAGGGTCGCGATGAGCGACGAAGCATGGCAGGTAGTAGGTTTCACGCTCAAGACTTCGGCGCTCAGCACACTCCTTATCCTGCCGTTCGGCATTGCAATCGCGTGGTTCCTGGCGCGGCTAGATTGGCCCGGCAAAACGGCGGTCGAGACATTGGTCATGTTGCCGTTGTTTGTGCCGCCGGTTGCGACGGGCCTGGTGCTGCTGATGATATTTGGCCGGCACGGTGCCTTGGGTGCAATTCTACACCGCAGTTTCGGGCTCGAGATCGTCTTCACGTGGCGAGCAGTCGTGTTAGCCGGCGCCGTAATGTCGTTCCCGCTCCTGGTGCGGAGCGCGCAAAACGGTTTCGAGGGAGTGAACCGGCGCCTGGAAGATATCGCGCGGACTCTTGGCTCGAGTGAATGGCGCGTCTTTCGGACGATTACCCTGCCACTGGCGCGGCGCGGCATTGTCGCCGGGGCGGTGCTCGCATTTGCACGGGCGATGGGCGAGTTCGGCGCCACCGTGATCGTTGCGGGGATGATCCCGCGACGCACGACGACGATAGCGCTTGCGATCTATCAGGACGTGCAGCTCGGTCACGACTCCGCCGCGTGGCCGCTCCTCGCAGTTTCAGTCGCGATCGTCTTCGCGGCTGTTTATTGCGGGCAGACGATCGCCAGACGCGACCGCCAGCGATGAGCTTGCACCTTCAGCAAGTGCGTCTCCCGCTCCTGGCGTTCACGCTCGAGATCGACGCGACTTTCGATTTCCCGATCGTCGGAATTTTCGGGCCTTCAGGCGCGGGAAAAACTTCCCTTCTGGAGTTGATTGCCGGTTTGCGCTGGCCGGCTGCCGGGCTGGTGAAGCTAGACGACACGATTCTTTCTGACGCGAGCACACGAAGGCATCTGCCGCCGCGGGTTCGCCGGATCGGATATGTCCCGCAGGATCTCGCGCTTTTCCCGCACCTGACTGTGCGCGCCAACTTGGAATATGGTCACCGTCGGCCTAACGAGGAGCGCGAGCCATTCACCTTCCCGCATGTCATTGCAGTGATGGAAATCGAATCGCTCCTCGAGCGGAATGTCACGAAGCTGTCGGGGGGCGAACAACAGCGCGTCGCCTTTGCGCGCGCCATCCTTTCCGCGCCCCGGCTGCTTCTTCTGGATGAGCCTATGAGCAGCCTGGATTCGCGATTGAAGCAGCGCCTGGTTCCGTTCCTTCTGCGCATTCGCGACGAGTTTCACATCCCGCTTATTTACGTCACGCACGATGCCGGCGAGATCACGTGCCTCTGCGAAGAGGTGCTGCTGATGAAAGACGGCAAAATCACCGGCCGCGGCTTACCGAGCGAACTGCTGGCATGAGCGGCGAGTGCCGAGAGGGCTCGCATCGAGAGTCTCAGCGTTTCCAAGATTCCTTACGTCCGGCAATGGCGCTCCGAAACTTGCCTCAGCCAACCTTCACAATGATCGTGGGCGCATGATCGAAGCGAAGGGAGGAACGGAACCGTCTGAGCACGGCGTTACTCGCCGCAGATTCGTGGGGCTGACGATCGGAGGCGGCGCGGCGCTCCTTGCGGGCAGACCGAATCTTCTTCGAGCGGCAACGGCAGCAAACGCGGAGAATAATTCCATGTTTAAAATTGGCGGCGATCTTCCGGTGAATCGGCTCGGCTTTGGCGCCATGCGGATCACTGGTGAGGGAATTTGGGGTTGGCCAAAGGATCGGGATGAGGCTCGCCGCGTTGTCAAACGTGCGGTTGAACTAGGGGTGGACTTGATCGATACGGCTGATGCCTACGGACCGGATACGAGCGAACTCTTGATCGCTGAAGCGCTGCGTCCTTACCCGAAAGGAATTGTCATCGCGACCAAAGGAGGTCTCACGCGACCCGGTCCCGGCCGATGGGTGCCGAACGGGCGACCCGAGTATTTGAAGGCATGTGTCGACGGGAGCCTGAAGCGGCTGCGGCTGGAGCGGATCGATCTCTATCAATTGCATCGCGTGGATCCGAAGGTGCCGATGGAGGATTCGTTAGGCGCAATCGGGGAGATGCGCGACGCCGGGAAGATCCGGCATATCGGGTTATCGGAAGTCGGGCCCGAGGAGATTGAACGCGCGCGCAGGATCGTGCCGATCGCGACGGTGCAGAACCAGTACAACGTCGAGAACCGGAGATGGGAGAACGCGCTGAAGTATTGCGAGAAAGAGGGGCTTGGTTTTATGCCATGGTCGCCGGTCGGCGGCGGCAGAGGGCTGAAGGACGGCGCAATGAAAGCCGTCGCGCAGGAGCAGAACGCAAGTGTCTATCAGGTGGCGATCGCCTGGCTATTATCTCATTCAGCGGTCATGCTGCCCATCCCCGGCACATCGTCCGTCACGCATCTTGAGGAAAACGTTGCCGCCGGAAAGCTGCAATTAACTCCCGCACAGATGAAGTCGCTGGACGCGGTGTAGCCTCGACATGATCTGCATAGGTCGCGGCACAACGACTTCCTGCTATCCGCCGGGACTTCCGCGCTGCGCATTCGTGTGCTCGGCGTATCGAGCGAAGAGCCAGCAAAGATCAGAAAGACGGTTCACGTAGCGTAGGATTTCCGGATTCAATCCAGGCTGGTGCTCTGAAAGGACTGCCACTCGCCGCTCCGCGCGCCGGCAAGTCGCGCGCGCCACATCCAGCGCGGCCGAGATCATGGTGCTACCGGGAATGGCCCAGCCTTTGTAGTGCAAGAGCTTGTCTTTTTCCAGGTCGTCAATGATCGCGGTCAGCCGGTCCACCATCGCGGAGGTGGTTAGTCGGTAGCCGTCTTTCACGTAACGCGCCAAGTCCTCCGGCGCGGTCGCGAGTTCGCCCATCAGTAGGATCAGATCTTTCTGAACGAGGAGAAGCTGCTCCCCGAGGAACCCGTCGCCGGCCGCGACGCGAGCAACGCCCAACGCGGCGTTGAGTTCGTCAACGCATCCGTAGGTGTCGACGCGCGGATCACTCTTCGGCACGCGCCGCCCGTACATCAGCGACGTCTCGCCCGCATCGCCCGTCTTTGTTGCGATCGACAAGTTTTAGATTCCGTTGGAATTCGGCGCCCCTTCGCCAAGCGACTCGTTGTGAAGGGGATCAATACGATACGATCTGTCGTCATGATCGAGCAGCAGAACGAAGCCGCGGCCGACGGCAATGAAGTCGGGGTGCGGCACCGGCAGGGCTCCGCCACCCGATAGCCGTATCGTGAATGGCCGAAAGTCCGGTACCAAACGGTCGCGAAGGTGCCGAAGATCCAGCATGCTCCTAGTATTCTGCTCCCGGCATTAAGCGTCAATTAACACAAACGGCGGACCAGCTTTCGCCGATCCGCCGTTCGGAATTGTTCGCCGCGTCTCGTTAACCCAGCGCGGGCTGCACGTCTGGCTCGTCCATCAAGGAAGCGCCTACCGGCTCGCCTTGCTCCACGAGTTTGATCTCGCGCACGGCCGGGAAACCCGTGCCGGCAGGAATCAGGTGACCCATGATCACGTTTTCCTTGAAGCCGCGCAGGCGGTCGACTTTGCCTAACGTTGCCGCCTCGGTCAGCACGCGTGTCGTGTCCTGGAAAGATGCCGCAGAAATAAAGCTGTCCGTTTCGAGCGAGGCCTTCGTGATGCCAAGCAGGACCGGCGTTGCCTCTGCCGCCTTGCCACCTTGCTCCACGACGCTTGCGTTTTCCTTTTCGAATTCGAGCCGGTCAACCTGATCGCCCCAGAGGAGCGATGTGTCGCCTGGATCCGTGATCTTCACCTTGCGCAGCATCTGGCGCACAATGATCTCGATGTGTTTGTCGTTAATCTCCACGCCCTGGAGGCGATAAACTTCCTGCACTTCGTTCACGAGATGTTCCTGGAGGTCTTGTGGGCCGCAGACCTCGAGGATCTCATGCGGAACGACTGGACCTTCGGTGAGCTGCTGGCCTTTCTTCACGAAGTCGCCCTTGAAAGCGATGATGTGCTTGGTGAGCGGGATGAGGTGTTCTTCCTCGGCACCAGTCTCCACATCCTTCAGGATGAGCTTGCGTTTCCCGCGGACTGTTCCCCCCATCTCCACCACGCCGTCGATCTTCGCGATCTCGGCCGCGTCTTTCGGGCGACGAGCTTCAAAGAGCTCAGCAACCCGCGGCAGACCGCCGGTGATATCCTTGGTCTTCGCGATTTTTCGCGGAGTCTTTGCCAGCAAGGCGCCGGCTTGAATCTTCTGGCCTTCTTCGACGATGACGTGAGCGCCCGCCGGAATGGAGTAGCTCGCGAGGATTTCCTTCTTCTCGCCAACCACCACGATCTGCGGATGCAAGTCCTCTTTGTGTTCGATGATGACCGTCCCCATCAGGCCGGTCGCTTCATCGACATCACGCTTGATCGTGACACCCGCGATCATGTCGCGGAATTCGATCTTGCCGGACTTGTCGGTCAGAATCGGCACGTTGTACGGATCCCATTGCACGAAGGTTTCGCCCTTCTTCACGCCGGAGCCATCAGCTTTGGAGATAACAGAGCCGATCACGATATTATAGCGCTCAAGCTCGCGACCTTCGGAGTTGTGCACCCCGATCGACCCATTCTTGTTCAGCACAATCCAGCTGCCGTCCAGTGCCTGGACCGTGCGAAGATCGGTGAACTGAATGGTCCCATCGTTCTTCGCTTTGATGATCGGCTGCTTGAAGGTCTGGCTCGCAGTTCCGCCGATGTGGAACGTGCGCATCGTCAACTGCGTGCCCGGTTCGCCGATGGATTGGGCGGCAATGATGCCGACCGCTTCGCCGAGTTTCACAAATTGCCCGGTGGCCAGATTCCGCCCGTAGCAATGCGCACAAACGCCGCGTCCGGTTTCACAAGTGAGGACGGATCGAATCTTCAGGCTTTCCACGCCTACCTTTTCAATCGCGGCCGCAATCGGCTCATCAATTAGCTGATTCGCCTTAACGATCTTCTTCTTCGTCACAGGATCCGCGATCGTTTCGCAGCTCACGCGACCGATGATGCGCGTCGATAGATCGACGACTTCTTCGTCACCTTCGTAGATCGACTTTACGGTGATGCCGTTGACGGTCCCGCAATCCATCTCGTTGATAATCACGTCCTGCGACGCATCGACGAGCTTGCGCGTCAGATAGCCGGAATCGGCGGTCTTCAACGCGGTATCGGCAAGACCTTTTCGAGCCCCGTGCGTGGAGATGAAGTACTCGAGCACGCTGAGGCCTTCGCGGAAGTTTGAAGTGATCGGCCGCTCGATGATTTCGCCCGAGGGCTTCGCCATCAAACCGCGCATACCGGCGAGCTGTTTCACCTGCTGACGGTTGCCGCGCGCACCAGAATCCACCATCAGGTAGACCGGGTTCAACTCCTTACGGCCCTCGTTGTGTTCGAGCGTGCGGAACATCACGTTCGAGATCTCGTCACCGGCGTGAGTCCAGATATCGATGATCTTATTGTAACGCTCACCGTCGGTGATGATGCCCTTGCGATACTGCTGCTCGACCGTTTTGATCTGCTTATAGGCATTCTGCAGCTCGGTCTCCTTCTCTTTCGGGATAATCATGTCGTTGATCCCGATGGAAATGCCGGCTTTGGTCGCTTCGCGGAAGCCGAGCTCTTTCAGCTTGTCGAGTGTCTCGACCGTACCGTCCTGCCCCGCCACCTGGTAGCAACGCCAGATGATATCGCTAAGCTGTTTCTTACCGGCGGCCTTGTTGAAAAAGCCCATCGCTTTCGGCCAGATCTCGTTAAAGATCACGCGGCCAGGGGTGGTCTCCAGAATTCGATCGGTCGAGTTTCCGTAGATCGTTTCCTTGGCGTGATCCGGATTCTTGAACCGGATCCGGTCGTGGGTCTTTACCTTGCCATCAGCCATGGCGAACTCGACCTCAGTGGCGTCCGCAAACAGCGGCAAACGGGATTCGTTCGCGGTCCCGACAGCCCGGCGAGGATTTTGCGTGAGATAATAACAACCCAGCGTGATGTCCTGAGAAGGCGTCGTGATCGGCTTACCGCTGGAAGGCGAGAAGATATTGTTCGGCGCAAGCATGAGCATGCGCGCTTCCATCTGCGCCTCGACTGAGAGAGGCACGTGCACAGCCATCTGATCGCCGTCAAAGTCCGCGTTATAAGCGGTGCAAACGAGGGGATGAATGCGGATCGCCTCTCCCTCGATCAACTGCGGCTCGAAGGCCTGGATGGAAAGCCGGTGCAGCGTGGGCGCGCGATTGAGCAGGACTGGATGTCCGCGCGTGACCTCTTCGAGGATATCCCAAACTTCCGGTGTCTGGCGCTCGATCATCTTCTTCGCGCTGCGCACCGTGTGCACATAGCCGAGATCTTTCAGGCGCCGGATGATGAATGGTTCAAACAAAACCAGCGCCATCTTCTTGGGCAGACCGCACTGGTTGAGCTTCAGCTCCGGTCCAATCACGATCACGGAGCGGCCTGAGTAATCGACACGCTTACCTAACAAGTTCTGACGGAAACGTCCCCCCTTTCCCTTGAGCATGTCGCTAAGCGATTTCAGCGGACGATTGCCCGCTCCGGTGACGGCGCGACCGTGCCGGCCGTTGTCAAATAATGCATCGACGGCTTCCTGCAACATGCGCTTTTCATTGCGGATGATGACGTCCGGCGTTTTGAGCTGGAGCAGGTTTTTGAGACGGTTGTTGCGGTTGATAACGCGGCGATAGAGATCGTTCAGATCCGAGGTCGCAAAGCGACCGCCTTCCAAAGGAACGAGCGGACGAAGGTCCGGTGGGATGACAGGCAGCACATCGAGCACCATCCAATCAGGACGAGCGTGGGAGGAGGCAAAGCCCTGCACGAGCTTCAAGCGTTTCGCGAGCTTCTTCCGGATCTGCTTGCTCTTGGTGTTCCCCATCGCCACTTCGAGCTCCTTGTTGAGCTTGTGAAGATCGATTTCGGCGAGCAGCTTCTTGACCGCTTCCGCGCCCATCCCGGCGACGAAATCATCACCGTACTGCTCCTGCGCCTCGCGATATTCCCCTTCGTTCAGGAGCTGAGTCTTGGTCAGCGGCGTGCTTCCCGGATCGATGACAATGTAATCCTCGTAATAGATGACGCGCTCGAGCTGACGCGCGCTCATATCGAGCATAAGGCCGAGCCGCGACGGCATGCACTTATAGAACCAAATGTGCGAGACCGGCACCGCCAGTTCGATGTGGCCCATCCGCTCCCGGCGCACGCGCGCAAGCGTCACCTCGACGCCGCAACGATCACAGATGACCCCCTTGTGTTTGATGCGCTTATATTTTCCGCAAGAGCACTCCCAGTCCCGAGTCGGACCGA
>JACCTI010000093.1 GCA_013812515.1 Chthoniobacterales bacterium | reverse complement strand
CCGGCCGCGCCAGCAGAAGCGACTCGTTAGGGTGGAAGCCATGATGCGCGATCTGCGACTTGACCGCATAGGTGTCGGACGGGAAAGCCGGCTCTTCCATCAGGATCTTGAAGCGGGATTTCGTCGGGCGATAGAACGTCGCCATCATGAGATGGAGATTCACCGTCAGGCTGTTCATACAGACGACCTCGCCCGGTTTTCCGCCGACCAGCCGCGCCGCTCCTGCGCGCACCGTCTCGTGATACGAATACCAAGGCGTGCTGCCTTCGAGATGCGCATCAACCCCCAGCGTCGCCCAGTCGTCGAGCTCCTGTGCGATGGCGCCGCGCGTCGCCTGCGGCATCAGGCCTAACGAGTTACCGACGAAGTAGATCAGCGGCTCGCCTCCGCGGCTCCTCGGGACGTGGAAGCGACCCCGAAAAGCGCGCAGCGGATCCTCCGCGTCGAGCTCGAATGCGAAATCTTCGCCCTGGAGGAACGTCATGGCTTCACCTTCAGCCCTGCCGCTTCGGCGAGCCTTCTTTGTCGCCGGTCGAAGGACAGGAAATTTTTCGCCCCGGACTCCAGCGCGATCGCGACATGCAACAGATCGATCGTTCGTTGGCCTTGCCGCGCGGCGTGCTGCTCGCTCAAGTAATCCGCGCGGCGGAAGACATCGGGCCATGGGACTGGCGCGTGAATGAGCAGCCCATTCCTTAGGTCCTCCTCGATATCCCGGAACGCAGCACGACACTGCTGCTCGGTGGTTGCTCCTCGTCCCACTGCGTTACGCAAAGCATTCCGCACTTCTGTGCGATGTACGGGCGTGAAGAGCAAGGGGCATCGCGGCGTGCGCCATGTAAGTCGTCGCGCCGGGGCTGTGACTGTCCTTAGTGACCAGCGAAAAGAGGAAGCTCGAATCGGGGTAAACCTCAGGCACCATGCCTCTCAGTCCCGCAAATCAGACCAAAGCTTCTCGGTCGCGTCTTTTGAGATGCCTTTGCCGAGCGGCGGCCGTTTCGCAAAGCGCGCCGCCCAATCGGCCTTGCGCGGCTTTGCCGGAATGGCCGGGGAAAGCGTCGCAAATGATTTGCCGTTGCGGGTGATGGCGATCTGCTCTCCGTGCTCAATCCACTTTGCTAGCTGGCAAAATTGTTGCGCAAGTCCCGCACGGTCGCCGTTTTCATAGTGATACGAGTCTGTCTCACACCATGATCGTGGTCAAGCCAGCAGCATCACTTCCGTTCCAGCAGAGCGATGACTTTCAGCTCGATGGCGATCGGCGTTGGCAACGCGCCGACTTCGACCGTGGTCCGCGTCGGATTCGGCTGGCCAGGGCCCGTAAAATATTCGGGATAGATGCGATTGAAGATTGGGAAGTCGTTCTTCATATCCGTCAGGAAAACCGTCACATCAACGATGTCGTCCCAGCTGGCCCCGGCGTCTTCCAGCACGAATCGGACGTTCTCGAAAACTGCGCGGCATTGCGTCTCGATGTCGTAGCCGATGATGTTGCGTGCTTGGTCCAACGTGACGCCGGGAATCTCCTTGCTTCCGCGGACGCGTGGTCCGATGCCCGAGAGGAACAAGAGATTGCCGACGCGCTTCGCATGCGGAAAGGCGCCGACCGGCTCTGGAGCGCGGATACTTTCGAAGGATTCGTTCATACTCATCCGAGGCGATCGAGTCTCACTCTGGCGCGCTGGAGCACTTCATTCAATGCGAGCGCGAGCGCCGTGAAGAGAACAAAATAGTTTTGGTCTCATCGCGGGTGATCGACGACTCATATCCGCATGCCGACCAGGTCGCCGCGCTTTGCCATGCGCAAGCCTTCGCGCTCCCGGCCGAGCGAACCGCCGTTGCGGGCGGAACTGTTCGGCGTCGAGCAACTGGCGCGACATGCCGAGGCGCTCGCGGCGAAGCATCAGATCGTGACCGCGCGCGGCTCGAATCAGCTGCTGGCCCGGCTTGATCAGAACGAGAAAGTGCTGCGGGCTTTCAACCACGCGACCCTCGCAGTGGACAAAACTCGCCGGGTCACGCCAGCGGCGGAATGGCTGCTCGATAATTTTTACCTGATCGAGGAGCAGATCCAGATGGCCCGCCGGCATCTGCCGCGGGAATACAGCCGGGAACTGCCTCGCCTAACGAGCGATCCTTCCGCCGGACTTCTGCGCGTTTACGACATCGTGCTGGAATTGATCTCGCATGTGGATGCGGAGATCGACGCCACATCACTGACCGCCTTCGTCGCGGCTTATCAGACCGCGTCCGTTTTAAAGCTGGGCGAGCTTTGGGCCATCCCGATCATGCTGCGGCTGGGGTTGATCGAGAATCTCCAGCGGATTACGTCCGGCCTGACGACCGCCCGGCATGATCGCGATCTCGCGAACATTTGGGTAGAGCGGCTGCAGGACGTGGCGGAGAAAAATCCATCGCGGGTCGTCATCGTCGTGGCAGACATGGCCCAGGCCGATCTGCCCTTGTCCAGTTCGTTTGTCGCAGAGTTTTGCCAGCGCCTTTCGCACCTGAACCCGGTTCTTCACCTCGCGCGTGGCTGGCTGGAACAACGGCTGGTCGAGCAGGGACTCTCGATCGAGCAGCTCGTGCATCAGGAGAGCCAGAGCCAGGCGTCAGATCAGGTTTCGGTCAGTCACAGCATCGCGAGTTTGCGTTCGTTAGGCGCGATCGATTGGAAGGAGTTCCTCGAAACCCTGAGTCTGGTCGAACAGACTTTGCGGGGCGAGCTGGCGGACGTTTACGGCGACATGGATTTCGCCACGCGGGATCGCTATCGCCACGCGGTCGAGTCGCTCGCGCGACAAAGTCCCCTGTCGGAAAGGGAGGTGGCGCAAAAGGCGGTCCAGCTCGCGGAGGACAGTGCCCGGCAAATGGGACGCGAGGATCGCACAGCGCATGTCGGCTATTACCTGATCGATAAAGGCCGCCCTGCTTTGGAACGCGCGGTCGATTTCAGGCGCCCTTGGAGATCGGTCCTCGAGCGTGGGATCCATCAATTGCCGTTCACGTTTTACGCGGGCGGGATTCTTCTGCTCACGCTGCTGAGCACGTTCGCGTTTTTGCGCCACGCGCAGGCGCTCGATCTGCATGGCTGGAAGCTGATTTTCTGCACCGTCACCTTTCTGCTGGGCGTGAGCCAGCTGGCGGTGGCCTTGCTTAACTGGCTCTCGACCCTGCTCGTCTCACCGCGCCTGCTCCCGCGCCTCGATTATTCCTCCGGCATCGCGCCGGAGAGCCGCGCTATGGTGGTCATCCCGACGCTTCTCGGCAGTCTCGAAGGCCTCGATGCGCTGCTCGAGACACTGGAGATTCATTACCTGGCGAATCGAGACGAGCACTTGCATTTCGCATTGCTGACGGACCTCCGCGATGCGGCGGAGGAGAACCTGCCGACGGATAAAGCGCTAATCGACGCCGCGCGGGCCGGAGTCGAAAGACTGAATCGCCGATACGCATCAGACCGCCGCGATCTTTTCTTCCTCTTCCATCGGTCGCGCCGTTGGAATGCGGGCGAAGGCATCTGGATGGGGTATGAGCGGAAGCGCGGAAAGCTGATGGAACTCAACGCCCTACTTCGCGGACGCT
The DNA here is from genome assembly GCA_013812515.1 of Chthoniobacterales bacterium. GTDB lineage: Bacteria > Verrucomicrobiota > Verrucomicrobiia > Chthoniobacterales > UBA10450 > JACCTI01. The sequence continues at coordinate 3,277 of JACCTI010000093.1, read as the reverse complement.
GCGCAGAGTGCTTTTCGGAGATCGTCGGCGAGACCGCGATTTTTCCCTCGATCAAATACGTCATCACACTCGATACCGACACGCAATTGCCGCGCGAATCGGCCCGGCAGTTGATCGGCACGATGGCGCATCCGTTGAATCGGCCGGAGTTCGATCCAGCGCGGGAAATTGTCACCGAAGGCTACAGCCTCTTGCAACCGCGCGTGGACGTAAGCCTGCCGAGCGCGGGCCGCTCGTGGTTCGCCCGATTGCATGCGGGGGACGCGGGGATCGATCCGTACACGCGCGCTGTTTCAGACGTGTATCAGGATCTTTTTCAGGAAGGCTCGTTTATTGGCAAAGGGGTATACGAGGTGGATGCCTTCGAGCGCGCCCTGGCCGGCCGTTTTCCCGAGAACAGAATCCTGAGCCACGATTTGTTGGAATCCGTCTACGCTCGTTGCGCCCTCGTGACCGACGTGAAGCTCTACGAGGCGCATCCCTCCCGTTACCTCGTGGACATCGGCCGGCGTCGCCGCTGGATCCGGGGTGACTGGCAGATCATGCGCTGGCTGCTGCCGTGGGTCACAGGGGCAGACAGATCTCGCACCGCCAATCCTATCTCCGCGCTCTCGCGGTGGAAAATTTTCGACAACCTGCGCCGCAGTTTTGTCCCGATAGCGCTCCTGCTCTTTCTCTTCGGGACCTGGCTGTTTTCTCCAACGCTGGGCGACTGGGGAACGGCGCTCGTTCTCGCCATCCTCGCCGTCCCAGGATTCTTGTCCGCAATGGTCGAGCTGGTGCGCAAGCCGGAGCAACTGCCGTGGCCGATGCACCTGCGAGGAGTGGGCGAATCCAGTGGGAGCAACCTTGGCCAGATCGTACTGACCCTCGCGCTCCTCCCTTACGAGGCTTTCATCAGTCTGGATGCGATCGCGCGGACGCTCTTCCGCATGGTGGTCACGAAAAAACGGCTTTTGGAATGGCAGACTTCGACTGATGTAGCACGTAAGGCGCACTCGGATCTCCCCGGATTTTATGAAAGAATATGGAGCGCACCAGCGGTCGCCGTGGCCGGAGGAATGCTCCTGGCCGCGCTGCAGCCGGCGCAATTGCTAACCGCCTGGCCGATCCTCGGTCTTTGGCTGGCAGCGCCGTGGATCGCGTGGTGGATCAGCCAACCGATCGCGCCGCCAGCTCCCGATCTGAGCGCGGAGCAATCGATCTTTCTTCGCCGCATCGCGCGCAAGACATGGCATTTCTTTGAGACGTTCGTCACCGCGCAGGAGAACTGGCTACCGCCGGATAATTTCCAGGAGCAGCCATTCACCGGCGTCGCCGCACGCACTTCCCCGACGAATATCGGGCTTGCGCTCCTGGCCAATCTGGCCGCACGGGATTTCGGCTATCTTTCGTTAGGCCGCGTGATGCAACGCACGGAAGCGACCATCGCCACGTTGCTGCGACTCGATCGGCATCGCGGGCATTTCTACAATTGGTACGAGACGCGGACGCTCAAACCGCTCCTGCCGCTCTATGTCTCGAGCGTGGACAGCGGCAATCTCGCCGCTCATCTGCTCACGCTCGGCGCCGGCCTGCGGGAGTTGACCGATGCCAAAATCTTCGACCCGCAGATTTTTGCAGGACTGCGCGACACACTGGAAATTTTGCGAAGGCTGACCGGCGAAGACGCGGCGCTAGCACAGCTCGAGGCAGAACTGAAGCAAACGCCTGCCACTTTGCGCGCCGCGTGCGCGCTCCTGGAGCGGTCGGGCAAGCAGGCAGCGCAGATCGTAGCGGCGCTGGCGAACAGGGAGGAAGACCTCAAAGCGTGGGCTCAAATCTTGCAACGGAGTTGCGAGGAGCATTTGGAAGAACTGCGCTTTCTTGCGCCCTGGTCAGCGCGCGCGGACCTCGCCAACGTCCGCCCTCCGGCAGATCTCGCGGACAAACTGGCGCAGCTCGACGGCAATCCTTCGCTACGGGAAATCTCGGACTTGGACCAGACGCTCGCGGCGCAACTCGAAGGACAACTTTGGCTGGAGGAATGGGCGATCTGCCTGCGGAAAGCAAGCACCCGCGCCCGCGAACGCGTGCTCACTTTGGAAAACCTCGCGCGCCAAAGCGAAGAAGTGGCGGCAATGGATTTCACCTTCCTCTTCGATCCGTCGCGCGACCTCTTCTCGATCGGATTCAACGTCACCGAAGGCCGGCGGGACGTAAGCTTTTATGATCTGCTCGCGTCGGAGGCACGCCTTTGCAGCTACGTCACGATCGCGCAAGGGCAGGTCCCGCAGGATCACTGGTTCTCGCTCGGTCGTCTGCTCGTGGCGCCGCACGGCGAGCCAATCCTCGTTTCGTGGAGCGGGTCGATGTTCGAGTATCTGATGCCGCTGCTGGTGATGCCTAACTACAGCAACACCCTGCTCGATCACGCCTGCAAAGCAGCCGTCCAGCTGCAAATCGAATACGGAAATTCGCGCGGCGTTCCGTGGGGCATCTCGGAATCCGGTTACACCCGGACCGATGCGCACCAGAACTACCAATACCGCGCCTTTGGCGTTCCCGGGTTGGGCTTGAAACGAGGTCTGGCTGAAGATCTGGTGATCGCGCCGTATGCGAGCGTGATGGCGTTGATGGTCGCACCGCGGGAAGCTTGTGAAAACCTGCAGCGTCTCGCGGACGAGGGTCGTGAAGGCATCTACGGGTTCTACGAAGCGATCGATTACACGCCCTCCCGGCTGCCGCCGGATGAGTCGAGCGTCACGGTCGGATCTTTCATGGCGCATCACCAGGGGATGAGTCTGCTCGCGCTCGTCTATTTGCTGCGCGACCTACCGATGCAGCGGCGGTTCCTTTCGCGTCCGCTCCTGAAGGCAGCCGACTTACTGTTGCAGGAACGGGTTCCGAGAGCGGAGGCCAATGTGCTTCCCGAAGACTTGGCTCTCGAGGAATCCAGGCCGGAGCGCGCCAATGGCGAAGGCGTGATGCGGGTGCTGACAAATCCCACGCCGCGGACGCCCGATGTTCATCTGTTATCCAATGGGCGCTACCACGTCGCGATCAGCAGCGCCGGTGGCGGCTACAGTCGCTGGCGGGACCTGGCGGTAACGCGCTGGCGCGAAGATGCGACCTGCGATTGCTGGGGAACGTTTGTTTATCTGCGGGATGTCGCCACGGGAGAATTTTGGTCGACGGCTTTCCAGCCCACCCAGCGCGCGACGAAAGGTTACGAGGCCATCTTCACGCAAGCGCGCGCGGAGTTTCGTCAACGTCAGGGCGGTCTCGAAATTCACAC
>JACCTI010000084.1 GCA_013812515.1 Chthoniobacterales bacterium | reverse complement strand
AGACCAATCCCGAGCTTATCCACAGCACCAGTCACCGTGGCGATTGGATCGCGGATAAGATCGTTAAAATAGACGATTACCGGCTGTGGCTCCCGCTCCAGCCAAGAGCGGTTCATTTCCGTCCAATCTGCTTCCGGGTGCTTAGGGTCGCCTTGCAGCAGCCGATCGATCCATCTGTCTGGTGAATTTACGAGTCTTCAAGAGGCAATTTAGGCTCGTTTCCCACTCGGTGTGGAATGACAATCATGCGACCAACTACGGTCAGGGGAAGGCTTGAGCGGAGTTGCATATAGCTACAGCAAAAGAGGAGGGCGCGGAGAAACCGGCAATCCCATCGTTGACCAAAATTCCGGCCTCAACAAACCCATAGGGAGTGTTGTTGGCTCCGAGATTCTGTCAATTCGAGACTGCGATGGATGGGGCCAGTCTGCAGCAAGGAGCACCTTTGATTGTTCAGCCGCAGGAGAAGCGTATTGTGTGCTCACGGGAGGCCAGACTGCCACGCCCCTCGAAATCAAAGCGATCTTTGGCGGCGGTCCGGACAACGTCCGCATTGAAGCTTCACAGGAATGGAATTGTCGCCACAAGGAGAACAGCAGCACCAAACCTCGTACGCTTTCCAAGAGCAGAAAAAGGTCTCGGGACTGGACGATGAGGCGGTATCCTTGTTCGGTGTTCAATCAATCGAAAAAAGTTACTAATGACTCATGTGCACGAGAGTTCGAATGCCATGCTTTGCGGCGCATAATGCGACGCGCAGCCCTACTTCCTTTGTGGGGTAAGCGGTTCACTCATCCGAGCTCTGCAACATCACGTTGCGAATTCGTCCATTTCAAACCATTTTCCTCGGGCTCCGCCTGATGTCGTATCACCGTGATAATCTCGCACAAATATAAGTTCATATTCATCAAGACGCTCAAAACAGCCGGCACCAGTGTCGAGGTGTTTTTGTCAGAACACTGTGGGGCCAACGATATACTCACACCCGTTTGGCCGGCAGTCGAAGCGCATGCCGCCCGAAACTACTCTGGCTTATGGAATCCGCTTCGCGAAATTCTGATGGACCCGGCGTTGTTTATGCGAAGCGGGATTCGAGATCTTTATCACCGGCGAAGATTCTACAACCATATTGCGGCCGGAGTGGTCCGAAAGCGGATCAGCGCAAAGATTTGGAAGAGCTACTTCAAGTTCGCCATCGACCGAAATCCTTGGGACAAGACTCTGTCGTATTATTACTGGCTTAAACGCCTTTCACCCGAAGGATTTTCTCTGGCAGATTACTTCGCAGGTTCCGATTTCTGTCTCAATTACCCGCTTTATACTGACAGTCGCGGCGACTCGCTCGTGGATCGAGTCCTTAAGTACGAAAGGCTGAACGAGGATCTCGGTGAAGTTTTCGCGAAGCTTGGGATACCCTTCTCAGGCTCTCTCAAAGTGAAGGCAAAATCAGAATACCGGAGCGATAGAACGCATTACAGAAACGTCTTTTCGGAAGCTCAGAAGAACCGGATAGAGAGGGAATTCGAGAGAGAAATTGCATTACATAATTATGAATTTTAGCGCGCCAGCCAACGACGTTTCTACAGCTCGTCTGATCGTTGGGTTCTGAAGATCAGAAGCGGCAGGTGACTGTCACAGCCCTCGCGCGAAGGAATTCAAGAAGAGCGGACTTCAGGCAACGCCTTACCGCAGGTTTGAGGCGAAGCGGCCTGCCTGAGTTTTGATCGCAGGTGACACTGCCGGAGAGGACTTCTTAAGCGTGGTTAGCTCTCCCTCTTGCATACCTCTTGCTAGCAGTTTATGAGGTGTCTCGATTTTTCCTGTTTCGGCGCCGCAAAAACTTTGCTCGCCGCCGAAGACGTTCAGATCAAGCTTGAGTGCCCGATCCTCTGAATGCTCGAAGACTCGCCGCTCCCAACACCTCGCCTGCATGTCACCGCCTGCAGTCGGACTCCTTTGGACTTCATCTGCATCGGCGCACAGAAAGCGGGCACGACCTGGCTGTACGCCATGCTTCGCCGGCACCCGCAGTTCTGGTTGCCGCCAGTAAAGGAACTCCATTATTTCGATCGTTCCCCAACCTATCCGTCTGAGAATTTTCTCGCGTGCGACCACCCTATCCCGCGCCTCTTTGGCGCGGGAGAATACAGTCGTGAATTTCAAAAAAAGTTTAGAAAACTCCTCCACCAGGCGTATACGGAGAGAAGTTGGGCTACATTCAAGTGGTCCCTGCGGTTCGGCTTAGGCAAAGTGAATGATCAGTGGTACACTGCGCTTTTTAACGATGGATCGAGCTTTGTCCGGGGGGAGATTAGTCCTTCATATAGCATGCTTGACTCCCAGGATGTCTCTCGCGTCAAAGGGCTGGCACCGCGGTTGAAAATAATCCTCCTGCTAAGAAGTCCAATTGAACGCGCCTGGTCCCAGATCCGCTTCGATTGGGCACGGGGACTGTTGGGAGACATAGAAAGTTTCGAGTGCGTTCGCCAATTTGTCGACAGCCCTCGCCAAGCGTTGCGCGGTGACTATATGCGGACGCTCGAAAACTGGGGGACGCATTTTCCGCCGGAGCAGCTCTTTGTTGGATTTTACGATGACATTGCCGAACGACCGGCTACGGCCTTAACATCGATCCTGCAATTCCTTGGATGTGATCCCTTGAGGGCTCCGAAGTCGGAAGACCTGCGAAAGAAAGTTCACGTCTCGAAGAAGAAGGAAATGCCACTCGAAATCCGCCAATATCTCGCAACGAAATATTACAACGATCTGGTCAGGCTTGCTGATCGTTTCGGGGGCCATCCTGAGAATTGGCGCCGGACTGCTGAACTATTCTTGTGATCAGTTGGCCGGATCGAGCTCGTTTTGCTGTCTTAATGCTTACTCCGCGATGCATTTCTCAACAGATGACGTGAGCGTGACGAGTTGGCATTGCCTTTCGAAGTTCTCTCGAGCTTTGCGACTTTCCAGGGAGGCTCTTCTTGGAATATCCCGAGACAGGGCGGGGCAAATGAGGTTGAGCTTACTCGACGTTTGCAACCATGGAAGCGTGCCGATCAAATGCCAAGAAAGTAGAAGCCGGGCAATCGCTACCTGTTAGGGAGTCCAGACCGGCCGTTCTCGAGCGCCACCAATTACGCGAGCCCACAAAGGGTCGGACGGAGAGGCGCAGGAGGGCCATACAGTCCTCGGGCCCGAGCTCCCTACCTGCGTGCCCCCCCGGGGCAGAAGGGCAACTCCGGTTGAAGGTAGCCTTGGTCCGGCTCCTACGAGGCAGCCGACAGCTATGGACTCACCCGCTTACTGGCTCTGATCGGGTCCGGCCGGTCGCTGCACGCTATTACTGTCACGTGCGGCCAGCGAACACAGCGCCAATGGCAAATGCTTAGCTGAGATTCGCTGGACGCTAAAACCACCGCTCCTTGCGCCACAGGAGCTGTGTGAACCGCGCTGATTGATGTAAAGGTATTTTGGACTGGTGGTATTGTGGATAACGCAACGGTGATACGGGCGGCGTTCATCCGCCCAAAAATACACGGCAACGCTGAACTCAATCTCACGGGTAGGAGATTTGTTCACCTCCGTGGGTGATCAGCCCGGTCTTATCAGCCCGGGTCGACTGGGGTTGGAGGTCTGCTCAAGGCAGTGAGGTTAGGACGGACAATTACCTTGAACAGGGGCGCCGGAATCAATCCATAGCCGTGGCAGGCCTAGGTCAGCGCTCGTGGTTCCGGGCTGAAGAATCCGCTGACAAAGGGGCGAGAGAATCGCGGAGGGGAACACGACGGCGTGCTTCCTCGCGGCATGCCGTCCCTACGTGTGATGGGGACGCAAAAGGCCCCGGTCAGCCTCGTTCAGATTGCCGGGCTGTTAGCAAAATCATCCGGCGCTAGCTTCTTGGCTGTAGATTGGCAGCATCGGTCTCCTTGGGGCTGAGATGACACGACGCAGGAAAAGATTGCTGCAGCGCCGAGAGGCAGCGTGAATATGCGCAGTTCGCCTGCTCCACAAGAGAGTCAGGGAAGGAGACCTCCGCGTGCTCCGACCGTTTACGTTCAATCTTGCCTTTCCGGATGAATTCGGAAGGGTCACCCCAGTGCCATGTCCCGGTACGGTCAAAGACGGAGTAGTGCTCATCGAGCGGGCTGTGTAACGAGAGAAATTTCTGAAGGCAACTCAACACTGGCTTCGGGTCGGCGATGAGATCCTCCGCCTGGATTACCAAGGCGCGTTTTCCGAGCTGCCGGAGTTGAGTGCCGATATCAGCGAGCATCGTCAGCCTCTCCGCGTAGTGCGAAACAGCATCGCTCACCGTCGCAGGAATCGGGCAAATTTTGATGGGCCGTCCTTCCTTCTCATACTTCCTGCGGAGAGCGAGCATGCTCTTCAAGGTCGCAACGGGTTCCCTTATCATGAAAAGATACTGGATGTCGTTTCGCTGCAACGTAGAAGGAGAAATACTAAGCCGATTGTGCAAAATTTTGTCTAAGAAGTATCTTGCGCCGGGTTTGAAGTTACCCTGGTTACAAACCGTGAATCGGAGCTTGTAGAGATCGACCACAGTCCGGTACGAAATCCACGTTTCAGCATAGCCAGAAATCTCGGGGTGACTGCCAAGGATATGGCTGAAGACCGTCGTGTAGCCGCGGATATGGCTTAACAGGAACAGGTAACTTCGGCGCCCCAACAGCGACGGGTGCGTCGAGATCATTCGCGAAGCTCTGAGGCATCTAGACGCTAGTTTCATCAATGATCCGTGATTATCCTGCTTTTAACAGCACAAGCTGCACCGTCCGATCAGGTTCAAATTCCTCCCTGAATCAGGATTGGTCTCTAAAAGTGATTCTCTGGCAAGCAGATTAAGCCGCTGCGGAAACAGTGCCAATCCAGAAAAATGGGGGAAAGAGCGAGTAAATCATTTCTAGCTGATGAGAGCTGCGGCGAAAGATCAGGGGGTAATGGTGAGAATGAAAACAATCTGAGTTGTATCCTGACCTGCGTTATCGATAGCCCGCAAGCCAATTGGAATTCGGTGTATCATTACTGGCGCCGTTGGTGCCGCGAGGGCGTCTTGTGGCAACTGCTCGATGAGGTGATTTCCGCGAATACAGGAGGCCGGCGTTTCCTGGATTCGACGCACGTGAAGCTGCATCGCAGCGGCTGCAATCCTGCCGGCGGCCAGAAAGACCAGGCAATGGGCCGCACCAAGGGCGGTCTCAACACCAAGCTTCATGCCGTGGTCGACGCCAGAGGTCGCCCCGCCGCCTTGCTCCT
>JACCTI010000081.1 GCA_013812515.1 Chthoniobacterales bacterium | reverse complement strand
CGATGATTTCCTCGATCTTCGCCGTGTCGAGCGCGGCGGAAGAGATCTTCACGGATATCAGAAGCGCGAGCGCGACAACGAGAGAACGTCTGTATTTCATAGGGTAACGATGTTGAAAGGCACGGAGCCGCCTGTGCCTTGAATTCGCGTACGTTAGCGGACTTGGATGTAAGCTCAACCATTGATCGAAATACGTATTGCATTAGACACCTCGCGGCATGGAAACACGTTCCTGGCTCCTGCTTCTGTTTAGCCTCCCGGCCACGCATAAAACCGAACGCGTCGCCATCTGGCGAAAGCTGAAAAAGACCGGCGCAATTCAGATCAAGACATCGACTTATCTACTGCCGGATACTCCCCCGCAGTACGAGATTTTCCAGTGGCTCGCGAAACAGGTGAGAGATTACGGCGGCGAGTCGACGCTGGTCCGCGCCAAAGAGATCGAAGGACTCAATGATGAAAAATTAGTCGGGCTCTTCAACTCTGCTCGGGAAAAACAATACGCCGAACTGACTGGTCCGTTGCGGAGCCTCGGCCAGCGGGCGAAGACCGGCCGGGACGAACACTTCGCCGACGAACTGGAGAAGTTAAAGAAAGCGTATCGCGCGATCCGCGAGGTGGACTTCTTCGACGCCCCCCGTGGCGAGGACATCGCGACCGTGCTGGAGCGGGTGCAATGCTCGGCACGCGTAAGGAAATTTGCCGGACCAAAGCTCCGCACGAAAGAATTTCAAAAGAAGACGTGGCTCACGCGTCCGCGTCCGGAGATCGATCGCGTCGCCTGTGCGTGGCTGATTCGCCGCTTCATTGATGCCAATGCGGTGTTCGTTTTCGCCTCATCCGCCAGCGCGTTCCCGGAGGCCCTCCCGTTCGATATGCCCGACGCGGAATTTTCTCATCACGGCGATGACTGTACTTTCGAAACCTTGGTGAAGCGGTTCGCCCTCGCAGACAAAGCGCTTCGCAAGATCGGCGAGATGGTTCATGACGCTGATCTCGGCGATGACAAATTCCAGCGAACTGAATGCGTCGGTATTGACCGAGTGCTGAAAGGGTGGGCCAAGGCTGGAATGTCAGATGATGAACTTCTGCTCAACGGCTCCGCCTGCTTCAACGGACTCTACGCATTCCTGCAACGCTTATGAACACACCTGAAACGCTCCCCGCGACCAATCAACAGACGAGCATCGCGCATCCATCTTTTACCGAAGCTTTTCGCTTTTGGATGAAGCTCGGGTTCATCTCATTTGGCGGACCCACCGGACAGATTGCGATCATGCAAACCGAGCTGGTCGAGAAGAAGCGATGGATCAGCCAATCCCGCTTTTTGCACGCGCTGAATTTCTGCATGCTATTGCCCGGCCCGGAAGCGCAGCAGCTCGCCATTTACATCGGCTGGCTGTTGCACAAAACGTGGGGCGGGATTGTTGCCGGAGCACTCTTCGTCCTTCCATCGATCTTCGTGCTGTGGGGTTTAAGCTTCGTCTACGTCGCCTATGGGACGGTCCCTTGGATCGCGGCAATCTTCTACGGTTTAAAGCCTGCCGTGCTGGCGATCGTGGCGTTCGCGGTCATCCGGATCGGCAGGAAGTCGCTCCGCAATCCCGTCATGTGGAGCATCGCGGCAGCGGCTTTCGTTGGGATCTTCTTCTTCAAACTGCCGTTTCCGTTGATCGTCCTCAGCGCCGGCGTGATCGGCTATCTTGGTGGTCGTCTATCGAAGCGCACGTTCGCTCTTGTTAGCGGTCACAGTCCGGGCGTGGAGGAACAAGGTGCTAGCGTCCTCAGCGACGACGCCGAAGTCCCTGAGCACGCCACGCCATCCGTCGTGCGGGCCATCAAGATATGCCTCGTCTGTGGGCTGCTCTGGTGGCTGCCGATTCTGTTCGCCGGAGGGGCGCTGGGCGGGGAGCACACCGTTTTCCGCCAGGGCGTCTTCTTTAGCAAAGCGGCGCTCGTTACATTCGGCGGCGCCTACGCGGTCTTGCCCTACGTCGCGCAGCAAGCGGTTGAAAATTATCACTGGCTCACTCCGGGCCAGATGATGGACGGCCTCGGGCTCGCGGAGACGACACCAGGTCCACTCATTATGGTCCTGCAGTTCGTTGGATTCATGGGCGGCTGGGCGCAACCGATGGGTTTACCGCCGCTCGTAGCCGCGACCCTCGGTGCGTTGATTACAACCTGGGCAACATTCCTGCCGTGTTTCCTCTTAATCTTCCTCGGCGCGCCACACATCGAGCAACTGCGCGGGAACGTGAAGATCAGCTCCGCGTTATCGGCGGTTACGGCCGCTGTCGTTGGCGTGGTCCTGAACCTCGCGGTCTGGTTCGGTATTCACGTTCTCTTTCCAACCGCCGGTATGGTCGACTGGTTCGCCGTGGCTGTGGCGATCATCGCCTTGCATGGAATGATGAAGTGGAAGTGGAACATCATCGCCGTCGTGATCGGCAGCGGACTCGTCGGACTCGTTTACAAGTTGTTATGAAGTGAGTCACGCGGGAACAAGTGAAGGTCGGTCGCGTCGCCGTCTCCGATTGATCAAAACGTTTAGCGAGCCGGAGGCGGATTTTGTTTTTCTGCCGCACGACACCGAATGGACACAAATCGCCGATGACCACTGTGGGAAACGCACGGCCACCATTATTCGTAGCTTCGTCCCACGTGCTGCAGACATACCGGCCGAGGACGTCGACCGCGAAGGTGGTCTCTTGACCTCCACGCTGTCGTTCGAATTTTCAACAAGCCTGTTAATCATGATGCGGCGGCCGTTAAGCTTCAGAACTTCCGACATTAAAGAACCCTCAAAGCACCAGTGGATTCTTCAGCTGCTTAGACCAAGAAGCGTTTCGCAATTGCCATCCGAATCGGTGATTAACGCACAAGGGTCACTGTCGCTGCAGCGACAGTGTACGAGGAACCGGCAAACTCTGCGGAATTCTCTGAACAGCTGAAGGGCGCTCAGATTTCCAGCTTCCCGACCATCTTCCGCACCGCAGCTACGGCCGCGTGTTCGTAGTCGAGCGCCGGCGCTTCTGCTGCCACATCGGCGCGCTGAATTTCTTCGTCGTAGGGAATCTCGCCGATTAATTCGAGCCTGTGCTTCGTGGCGTAGTCGCGAATGGCGGCGAGATCTTCGCTGCTCCGATATTTGTTCGCGACAGCGACGATGCGCGGAATTCCCAGTTCGCGAGCCAGCTCACTCGCGCGACGCGCCGTCTCCAATGCTTTGAAGTACGGCTCCGTGACCAGCAGGAGCATATCGACGTGGCGATCGGTGCCGCGGCTCAGGTGTTCCAACCCCGCTTCCATATCGACCACCGTGACGACGCCTTCTTCCTTCAAAATCCCACTCAGGAGATGCCGGACGCGCGCGTGCCCGCCACAGGCGCATCCTGCTCCCGCATGCTCGATCGTGTGCATGCCGAGCAGCGTCACTCGATCTGAGAC
>JACCTI010000076.1 GCA_013812515.1 Chthoniobacterales bacterium | reverse complement strand
CAACGCGATCTGCCGATCGGAATGATCGCGAGCCTGGTGGTCTGCACACTGCTCTACGTGCTGATGTCGGGTGTGCTCACCGGGATTAATAAATACACCGTTTACCTCGGCGACTCCGCGGCCGTGGCGACGGCGTTCGCCAGCAAACCGTGGGCGCAGGCTCTCGTCAGCGCAGGCGCGCTCGCCGGCATGACCTCCGTGCTGCTCGTCTTTCAACTCGGCCAGCCACGCATCTTCATGGCCATGGCGCGGGATGGATTGCTGCCGACCTATTTTGCGCGGCTGCATGCGAAGTATCGCACGCCCTACATTACGACGATCTGGACCGGCGTGGCTGTCGGAGGCGTCGCGATGCTGACGGATATCGGATCGCTCGCCGACCTGACGAATATCGGAACGCTGTTTGCATTCAGCCTCGTTTGTATCGGCGTCATCATCTTGCGTAAGACTGATCCCGATCGCCGCCGCCCTTTCCGCGTACCGCTCGTGCCGCTGCTTCCAATCCTGGGCGTAATTATGTGCAGCGCGCTCATGCTAAGTCTGCCGATCCTTACCTGGATCCGCTTCTTTATCTGGCTGGCGCTCGGCTTATTGATCTACTTTCTCTACAGCAAGGGCCATAGCCGTCTGCAACACGGAACCGACACGGGCGAAACGGAGAACGTCCTGCCGCCCATCGTGCCGTGATTCACGCGCGCTCTTTCGGTTCGACGCAATCAGACGAGCTAGCGTCCGCTGTCCTCAGCGGAACCTTCTCAGTGGCGAGCTCATCCGCATTGCGCTCAGGACAGCGCACATTACAGCCATCGACGACGGTTGTAGCCGGGGGCGTTGAACCCGGCCGCGCGGGACCCGGCGTAGCCAACAGCCGGGTTCAGCGCCTGCGGCACAACTCCGTCGCAGACCGGAGACTTCTTTCGGCAGTCGTTCTAGCTTGAACGATAAGCGTCGCCGGACTCGGGCATCGCAGGGTTGCGCACGTATTTGCCTTCTTCCGGGACGGCGATTTCCTCGAAGTTTCGCGCGAGCTGGTGGAGCGCCTCGCGCATTTCGGGTCCCTGCATCGCCGGTCCGTGACCCGTCACCACCATCTCTGGCTCGAGCGCTGCGAGACGCTCGACCGACGCGCGCGCGGCCTCCCAATCCTGCGTGAAATAAGCGGGCGGCCCGTGGAGTTCCGGTTTCTGAACAGCGACTGCGTAGGCAGACTCCTGTCGCGTCGTGATGAATGCATCGGCCGGCAGCAACACTCCGTCGCCTTCACGCCAAAGTGCCACCTGTCCGGGGGTATGACCGGGCACATGGATCCAATTCCACCCCGGCATGTGCGGCACCTTTCCCTCCTCGGGCAACGGCTGCAGCCAGCGGCTCACGTCATATGGGTGGCGTGGATACATCGGGGAAAGCAGCGCCATCAGACCGCCCCCGACACTTGGATCGGGCGGGGGATAGGAGGCGGTGCCGTTCAGGTAAGGCAGCTCAAGTGGATGCGCGTAGATTGGCACGTCCCAATCTTCCGCGAGCGTTTCGAGCGCACCGGCGTGGTCGAAATGTCCGTGGGTCATGATGATCGCAGCGGGACGAGCGTCTTTGCCGAACCGTTTTTCCGCAGCGCGGCGGATCATCCCCGCCGTTCCTGCTACTCCGGCGTCGATGAGAACCCATGCGCCATCCCCAGCGTTCGCTTTGCCGTAGAACGCGACATTTACGATCCCGAGCCGCTTATACGCCACATCAGAAAGCAGCTCGCGGGTGTGATCATCGCGCTGCTCATCTGCCTGCGGATTGTCGGCCAGCGACTCGGAACCGAGTGGAATTTGTTCGTTCATGATAGTTCTCCGAGCAACCAACGCAGCGCAGCGTCCCGATGGACGTGCGCTACGGAATGCGCACGCGCCTCGTTTAGACCCGCGCGTCCGCGGGATGATCCCTCATGGCGCAAAGAAATACCCGACTGTAACACGAAATGCCGGCGTCCGGCCTGCCACACTGCCGCAGTCTGAAACGAAACTCACGGACGACCTGATCTTCTGACCGCGAAGTTGTAGCGGTGCTTGTGCCAAGCACGGGCCATCAGGTTGCCACGTTGGGCGTCAGGCGCTTGACACAAGCGCCTCTACATTCGAGCGGCCTCTTGGTAGCTCTCCTGATCGTCCACGTCGAGCCCGTGCCTAATAAGTACACGTTCTCGCGCGCTAACCGAGCGTTAGTGAAGCATCCAATCGCATAAAATAAATGCCGGCGACACATAGACGCGTGCCGCCGGCATTAATGAAACGGAACTCAGGAAGCCTAACGCCCTCGGTCGAAGTCGATCAGGGCGAAATCACAATGACGTTGTCGACCGCGCCATCGCGTAGCTCGCCTCGTCGTCTACGTCGAGCCATTCGAAGAGCGTCGTCTTCGCTGGATCGAGATCATAAGGCTTCACCTGCTCCACAAACCAGTCGCGTTTCTCCGGATCCTCGTGAGGATTTGCTGCCGTTACCTGCTCGCTCCAGGCACGCACTTCCTCGGGTGTCTTCTTCTCGCCGTGACCGTCGAGCCACTTCGCCATCTCCTCGTCGCTCGCACCGCGTTCCACCTCGGCCTTGAAGTCATCGCCAGCGACGCCTTTCCAGCCGAAGAGCATGTTATCCAGCGGACAATCAAAGTGATACTCGCCGATGTCGCCCCAGTGCAGGGCGCGGCATTTGTCATACGTGCGGCCCAGAATGGCGTAGCCACCCACGCGGGTCTTCGGGCTGCGCGGCGCTTCCTTGGTCAAGTCTTTCCCTGTGCGGTCGTTGTTCATGCAGCAAGACTACGGCTGCGTTTCGGCGAGGCAAGCTGCGAGGAAATTTACCCGCCCGAGGAACCCAATTCACCTCGGCGTGCGAATTGGTCATATGAGTCAAACCAAAGAAGTTATTTCCACGCTGAACAGCCTGATCGAAACCTTGAAGGACGGGCAGGAAGGGTTCCGCCAGGCTTCTGAAGCCGTAGAGGATTCGCAGCTGAAGTCTCTTTTCAGTGGGTTCTCGCTCCAGCGTTCGAAGTTCGCGGGCGAACTGCAAAATCACGTGATCCAGCTCGGCGAACCCAAACCGGAAGAGACGAGCAGCACGGCGGGAGCTTTGCACCGCGCCTGGATCAACATGAAGTCGGCGATTAGCACCCGGGAGGATCACGCGATTCTTGCCGAATGCGAACGGGGCGAAGATTCGGCCGTCGCTGAATACAAAAAAGCGATGGAGGATGATTCAAAGCTTTCCGCGCCGATCCGTGACACGGTTTCGCGGCAGTATACCGCCGTGAAAGCTGCGCACGACGAGATAAAGGCGCTGCGGGACGCCTCGAAGAAGCGCTCCTAAGAAGAGGAAGATT
>JACCTI010000011.1 GCA_013812515.1 Chthoniobacterales bacterium | reverse complement strand
ACCACGTCGCACTGCTGGCCGAGCACAAACGCGGGCGCCATCGCCAGGCTGGTGCCAATCATATTGCCGACCATGACCTTCATCCCGAGGGCGCGGGCGCGCTCACCGATCAGCAGCCCTTCGGTCAGGCCTCCGCACTTATCGAGCTTGATGTTCACCACATCGAAACGGCCAGTCACGGCCTCGACATCATCCAATCCTTGCACGCTTTCATCGGCGGCAATCGGGATCACGTGATCGATCCCGTCGAGCTCGGCCTCGTGTCCGCGAGCGAAAGGTTGTTCGAGCAATGAGACCTGCGCCTCGATTAATGCCGGCAGCAGCCGCTCGAGCGTAGCGGGGACGTAGCCTTGGTTGGCATCGACGCCGAGCCAGACGTCCGGCCGCGCCGCACGCACCGCGCGCACGCGCTCGATGTCCAGGTCAAGCTCGCCTGTTAACTTCAACTTGATGGCGCGCGCCTGAGCATATGCTGTAGCTCCTTCCGCCATCGCGTTTGGCTCATTCGCGCTCACCGTAAAAGTGGTAAGCAGCGAGCGCGGAGCAGTGATGCCCGCTAATTGCCACACCGGCACGGACGCGCGGCGCGCTTCGAGTTCCCACAACGCACAATCGAGTGCGTTACGGGCACCGCCCGCCGGCAACAAGGCGCGCAACTCCTCGCGTGTCAGGCCGGACTCGATCGCGTCGCGGTTTGCCTCGATCAGGGCGAGCATTCCTTCGGGTTTGTCACCCAGGTAGTAAACGCCCGCCGCTTCGCCGCGGCCTTCGAACGCGCCGTCGCGCAGGCTCGCCACCGTCACAGGAACATCCTCGAAAGTGTAGCCGGAAATACGGAACGGCGCCTTCAGCGGCAGGTTCTCGTTCAGGACCTCGAGGGTAAGCCGGGACTTAGTAAGGCTCATACGGTTCTCCAAGCGGACAAGGCATCAATAAGTCGCGCTGTAGCCAACAATGTGGAACACGATGCCTACGTACAGCACCGTCAAGCACGAAACCGCCAGCACCATGCTCCAGAGTTTTGCCGGCCACCTGCGCTTGCTGCGCACCACAACCCACGCGTTCCAGAGTGCTACCGCGGTGCCGCCGACGAACATGATCAGCGCCAGCACGCGCAGGAAGCTGATCCAGCCATCCATCCCAGGCCCCAGCCATTTGAAGTCGCTCGACATCAATTGGAGCAAGACGACCCACGCAAGTATCGTCGCCAGCACTAGCACCGATGCAATCCGGACCAGGCGATGTGCCCTGGCGTCGATGCCGGTCAGACCAAAGGCGACGCCATATCGACGACGGACCAGCGCGGACACCGGCCACGCGAGCGTGGTCAGCAGGAGCGCCGCCAAAGCGGCGAACAGGACCGGCAGCAACCACGCGGCCGACCACCACCACGGCACCGGCTCGAACATCACAGATTGCCCTGCGTCGAGGCCGAAACTCACGATTTGACCGTTCTCCACTTTCGCTGCGAGACGATCGCCCCCGTCGACATTTCGCCATACAAACGGGGCGATCTCCTGCCATTTTCTTGGCGAGCCATCCAGGCCCTTAAAATCCGGCAGCGAGATCGTGCCTTTATCGCTGGCTACCACCTTCACCTGGCCGAGGAGATTTACCAGAGCGAAGAAAGTCGTGCGCGAACGACGGCTGGCGACATAGCGTCCGGCCATCAGCTCGGCATGTTCTTTGGCAGTCTTCGCCTCCACGGCGCCTTCCTGCCACGGACCGGGGAAGTAACGGTCGCTGAACTGTTTGAACAGCTCGGACCGGATTCCGGCGCCTGGGTTTCCGGAGCTGTTAGCCGAAAGATACAAACCCACACCATGATCGATGAAAAGATTCAGCTCGGTGTGGAACCAATAGGTGTCGCCGGCGTGCGTAATCACGCGGTGGCCGTTGATATTATTTTCGTAGAACCCGAGAAGCATCCGGTTGAGCGGCGGGATCATGTCCGAGGCCGTGCTATGCATCTTCACCGCCGTCGCCTCTTGCAGAATCCGATTGGATTCCAACGAACCATTTTGCAGGTGCGCGATCATGAAACGCCCCATATCGCCGCCGCTGACAGATATAGAACCCGCAGGAGGAATCGTGACGATCTCGAACGGCTTGGGTTCGCTTGAACCGACCTGATAGCCCTTCGACATCAATGGCTGCAACTGCGCCGGCAACGGCTGTCGAAAGGTCGCGTGAACCATGCCGAGAGGCGCGAAAATGTGCTGCTCGATGTAATCATC
>JACCTI010000474.1 GCA_013812515.1 Chthoniobacterales bacterium | reverse complement strand
GTGTTTGAATCGGCGCCTTTGCGTTTCGTGACGACCGCCACCGAACCGTGCTTCGCCGCTTTCAAGGCGAAGCTCAGGCCCGCGATCCCGCTGCCGATCACGACAAAATCGTATTCCTTCATGCCAGGAGGATGTTGTCGATTAATCGAGTCCGGCCAAAGAAGACGGCGACCGCGAGAAGCGATCCCGGCCCTACGCTCTCTCGCGGCTGGAGCGTCTCTGCGTCGACAATCTCGACATAATCGATTCTCACGTTGTGACTTGGAGCGACGTTGTAGCCGGGGCCGTTGACCCCGGCCCCTCCCGTTGAGCTCCCAATCCGATCCCTCACCTGACTCACGATGCGACTTGCCGAGGTTTCACCTCGCCGCACCCGTTCTGCCGCGGCGAGAAGCGCCGCGCGCAAAACCGGCGCCTGCCGCCGTTCCGCTTCATTCAGGTATTGATTACGGGAACTGAGGGCGAGCCCGTCGGGTTCCCGGACTGTTGGCGCGGCGATAATTTCGACTGGAAAGTTTAGATCGCGCACCATGCGGCGAATAATGGCAAGCTGCTGATAATCTTTTTCGCCGAACACCGCCGCATCCGGCGCGAGCAGGTTGAACAACTTCGCTACCACGGTGCAGACCCCGCGGAAATGGCCGGGCCGCGACTTGCCGCAAAGACTCAGGGCCAGCGCCTCCTCCTCTACTGAGACCGACCGATCGTCGAAATACATTTCTGCCGCGGAGGGACGAAACAGCAGATCTACTCCCGCCGCGCGACAGACCTCCTCATCATTCCTCTCCGGCCGCGGGTACCTCTCATAATCCGAGCCTGGCTCGAACTGCAGGGGGTTCACAAAGATGCTAACCGCTACTTCGCCCGCTTTACCCGCGGCTTCCCGCGCGATGCGCAGCAGTTCCATATGTCCACGGTGCAGCCCGCCCATCGTCGGCACGAGCACGCGCAGTCGGCTGTTCTTCGCCGGCAATGGCAGGATCTCTGCTCTCGAGCCAACAATCTGCACGTTGGAAGGAGACCAGATCGCTCCGGCTTGGCAACGCTTTCCCTGCGGGTTTGAATTAGCAGCCGCCATCGAGCCGAGCTCAGGCTGCTGGAGCCATGGGCCAGAAGCATCAGGACGCCGCTCTGCCCACCCATGCTCCCGTAGTGATGCTTGCCCGCAAGCGCCATTCCAAGCACTCTTACCTCATGATTCAAGAAATAGATTGCACTTTGCCGTATACATCTCGTTAGGTCGCTTTCGTTTTACGCCGTGGAGGATGATTGGATGAGCTTCGAGCGAGAAATCGCGCAACTTGCGACTGGCTTACCGCTCGACGAGATGCCTTCTGTTTATCACACGCGCGAGTCTTACGTGGAGGCGTTATTCGAGGGAGTCATCTTGCTGCCTCGGCGCCATGTACCTGCAGAGCTACGTCATCCCATTTTTAGCTTCGTGCCACACGACACGCGACGCCGATTCATCAAGCATTCGCGGATTCATTTTCTTGGGCGGCGCATTCGTCAGTTAGCCCACTTAACCTGCCACGGGCCGCACCTCTACACCGACGCCCCGCAAAAAGTCGCCGCCACCCAAAGGAAATCCACGGATTCATTCGAGCGCGAGTCTGAGATCAAATTGCGTCGCGACATTCTAGATACCTACTGCGACGACCACCATTTTGCCGCGTTCTGGGTTACCGACTCGTATAGATTCAGCGAGAGACTCCCAGAAGAATATGACATTGCAGCCGGCCGACGTGACGTGTCGGGCGAGAGCTTCTCCTATTTTCATCGGTTCAGCGCATGCGATCAGCCCGGGCGATCCCGCATGCATTCCGTCTCGCTCCTCTGCGGAAAACGACTCATATTGCCTACGGAGATATAAACGCCCAGCGACCTAACCAGGCGATGCAGCGAACCGCTGGCCGCTCCGCGTTCTAGCTTTCGATGACTACAACCGCTTACTCGCAGCCACGCTCGCCTTCGCCAGCGGTCGCTGATCTTAGGTCTCGTTAGGTCTTGAGCGCACCTGCATCTTTACGAACCACACTTGACGGTCGCGGCGACGGCAGCTTCACAATCTTTCTACATGCAAGTTGTCGGCTTAGAGTTTGCACATCGCGATCGTACACGTGACATCGTTTTCCTTTGGGCAGGAGATCAGAGGAGATCGATGCTGGGACTGTGGGGACCAATTACCACTTATGGAAGCGATTTCCATAAAGCACATCTCGCGTTTGCAGTGAGCCGGGAGGAATTGTTGACGGCTGGCGAGAGGCTTCGCACTAGCGGGGTCCTCTGCGAGGACTTCAATGGAAAGCGGAAGGACGAACCGTCAGTTATTGGTTGGATGCCGTCCGCGCAGCTGTATTTCCCAGATCCAGATGGACACT
>JACCTI010000433.1 GCA_013812515.1 Chthoniobacterales bacterium | reverse complement strand
TGCTGGCGGCGACCGGCTTGTACGGGGTGACGGCTTATCGCGTGACGCGCCGCACCCGCGAGATCGGAATCCGGATGGCACTTGGCGCGACGCGCGGCGCCGTTCTGCGTTTGGTCCTGGGCGAGGGGATGCGTGCGGTGGGGATCGGACTCGCGGTAGGAGGCGGGGCCGCATTTCTGCTCGCGCGCGTCCTCCGGGCCTCACTCTACGGAATGCGCGATATCGATCTGATCAGCTACGGCGGTGCTTGCCTGCTCCTGGCGTTGGCGGCGGCTGTCGCTTGCTGGTTGCCCGCGCGCCGCGCAGTGCGTGTGAACCCGAGCGAGGCGTTGCGCCATGAATGAAATCTACAATGCCTTGATTCGCTATCTCCCGGCCCGAAGGCGGGCCGGCTCCATCGCCGAAATGGAGCCGGTGCGCCCTCGCGCCGCAGTATCCATTAAAAAATTATGAGCACGTTCCTTACTGATCTGCGTTACGCCATCCGCATGCTGATGAAGTCACCGGGCTTCGCGGTTATCGCCATCATCGCGCTGGCGCTCGGGATCGGGGCGAATACCGCCATCTTCAGTGTTGTGAATGCGGTGCTGCTGCGCCCCCTGCCGTATCCGGAGCCGGACCGGCTCTTTCTCCTGCGCGAGAGTACCTCCACATTTCCGAGCGGCTCCGTCAGCTACCCAAACTACCTGGACTGGCGCGCGAGCCAGCGGACTTTCACCGATCTGGCACTCGTTAGGCGCGAGCCTTTCAATTTTGCCGTATCCGGTGGCGACGCTGCTCCTGATCGGATCAACGGTGCCCGCGTAACCGCAAATTACCTTACCCTCCTCGGGCTGAAGCCGCTGATCGGCCGCGATTTTACCGAAGCCGACGATCAACCCGGCAGTGCGCCGGTCATTCTTATTGGCGAAAATGTCTGGCGAACACGTTTCGGCGGATCGCAAAAGGTACTTGGTCAGCAGGTGATGGTGGATGGGATGCAACGCGAGATCGTCGGCGTTTTGCCGGAGTCGATTAAGTTCCCGCGTCTCTCGCAGATATGGGTGCCGTTGTCTGAGCTGAGGAAAGATGACAATGTAATTCGTCGCGGAAATCACCCCGGCTTCAGTTGTCTCGGTCGCCTCAGGCCGGGCGTTTCGCTGCAACAGGCGAATGCCGACCTCGACACCATCGCGGCTGCACTGGAGAAGCAGTATCCCGACACGAACACAACCCGACGCGTCGAGATGAAGCCGCTCTTGGAGGCCGCTGTGGGCGAATATCGGAAAAGCCTGAACCTGCTGCTGGCGGCGGTTGGCTGCGTGCTCCTGGTCGCCTGCGCGAATGTGGCCAATCTGCAGCTCGCGCGTGCTTTGGCCCGGTCGAAAGAGCTGGCAATTCGAGCCGCGCTGGGCGCCGGGCGCTGGCGTTTGGGTGCTCAGCTTCTCACCGAGAGCACCGTGCTCGCGGTCTGCGGCGCGGCGGCCGGCGTGATACTCGCAATCTGGAGTCTCGATGCCATCGTCGCCCTCGCCCCGCGGGACATCCCTCGCTTCGGCGAAACACGGATCGACACACCGGCCCTGCTCTTCACTGGTTTTGTGGCGCTGGCGGCGGGAATTCTCGCCGGCATTTGGCCAGCATGGCGCATTTCGCGGACGGCGGCGCTCTCAGTTGTCCTCCATGAAGCGGGAACGCGCGGCGGCAGTGGTGGCGCGTTGCGTCAGCGTGCGCGCTCTGCTCTGGTCGTCACTCAGGTGGCGCTTGCGGTTGTGCTTCTGGCGGCTGCTGGATTGACGCTGAAGAGCTTTTGGCGCGCGCAAAATGCCCCGATCAATTTCGATCCGCGCAATATCCTCCTCACGGCAATCGATCTGCCGAAAACCGACTACGATCGCGTGGACGACAAAGGTAACACCGTTTGGGACATGGATAAGATCCGCGGTTTTTACAACCGGCTGCTCGAGCGAGTGCGCGCGCTGCCTGGCGTCGAGGCGGCGGCGATTGGCGCGAATATTCCCTTCGACGACAGCGAATGGGACAGCTACTTCCACATCACCGGCACGCCGAAAGCCGAACCTGGCAAGGAGCCGTCGGCCGAGATCAACATCGTTTCACCCGACTACTTCAAGGTGATGAAGATGCCGATCATTCGCGGTCGCGCGTTCGGCCCGGAAGAGACTCCGGATAAGGATCGCTCGCGCTCCGTCATCATCGATCAGACCTTCGCGCAACGATACTTCCCGGGCCGTGATCCGATCGGCTTGAACATCGACGACAATCAGCGCAATGAAGATGGTCCCAGCGCGGAGCCGGTAGGACCGCCGCTCACAATTGTCGGCGTGGTCGCGCGGACGCGGAACGAAGCGCCCGGC
>JACCTI010000406.1 GCA_013812515.1 Chthoniobacterales bacterium | reverse complement strand
GACGGCGATGCTCGCGCCAACAGCGAGCCAAAGGCTCCGCAGCCGTGACGTCGAGACTCGCCGTGTGGGATCGCTGTCGGGCATACGTGATCCGCCTAACGAGACACAAGATCAGCCGCCGCGAGCCCTCTGTGCATGCCACGCAGCATAGGCTCGCGACGGTAGACACGCATCGCGCAAATCGCAGGCTTGCTCGCGGTCAGCTGCATCGCATGGTTAGATGGTTTGGTGCAACTCATCGCAAAGGGCTTCTGACCAGAGCAATGCCAAGCAAGAGAAACAGAATGCCGAGGGCTGCTCCAAGAACGGCTATGCTGCGGATGTTGCCCGAGTACCACTTCGCCGGAAAGGCACGCTTCGGATCGCGCTGCTCAAAAAAGAGGCTGAGCTGAGGCGCACTGCGGTAATACGCAATAGCAACACAGATCATGACGACGCCGAGCGCCAGCACCGCTACATCGCCGACGATACTTCGCTCCGTCTGCTGCAAGTGCCAAGCCGCGAACAGCAGCGAGACTGCAAAAACAAGAGGAGTGAGTAATGCGCGCTTTGGGTGAACCATCTAACGAGACGGAGATAAGCTGCGGCGGGAGGGAGAGCGCGTGGCTCGCAGGGAAAGTGTTGTAGCCATCTCAGAAGTTACGCGCAAAGCTTCCCGTCGTCAGCTTCATCGATTGGTTAGATCATTTGGTGGCAACGGAAGACGTCTCAAACCAAAATGGCTCCCTGCCGACCGGAGCAACGAAACGCTGCAGATCCCATCGGTAGTTCGTCGTCAGCGGCTTGTCAGGGAAAGACACTACCAACGTCTTGTCAGCTTCGATCAACTCCGCAGAGTATTTCCACCGCTTTTTGTCATCGCCATCGATCTGCGTGATCTTGACGCTTCCGTCCGGTCTGATGTGTTCGAGCTGCGTCGTGTAAAAATCGACGCCCCAAAACTGCACCAATTTGAATCGCTCTCCGCTCTGTGACTGCACTGATGCGAGGACCGTCTCTCTGCCGGAGACGATATCGGGCGGCCAAACATGGAGCCCGTAAACGAGCCCGCACCAGAACGCGCCGAACGTAGCGCCTGCAGCCAACAGCAACGCTACGAATCGAGCGGAGGTCTTCATGATCTAACGAGGAGTGGACTCCAAATTTCCGTAATTAAAAGCGGAATAATTCCGTATAATACGGTTGCTTCAGGGACGCTGATTCAGTACAACCGCTCGCATGGCAGTCGTTGTACCCGCCCCAGCTGTTACGCACAAGCCGAAAAAGCTCCTCGAGCAGGTTCGTGATCTCATGCGCGTGCGCCACTACAGCGTCCGAACGGAGAACACCTACTGTGACTGGATCGAGCGCTTCATCCGGTTCCACGGTAAGCGACACCCGAACGAACTGAGAGAGCGGGAGGTCGGCGCGTTCCTGACCTATCTGGCGCGGGAGGGGAACGTGGCTGCATCGACGCAGAACCAGGCGCTGAGCGCGTTGCTTTTCCTGTATCGCGAGGTGCTCGAACAGGAGCTTGGCCTCCTCGAAGGCGTCGAACGCGCGAAAAAGCCGTCGCGCTTGCCTGTGGTGCTGACGAAGCGAGAGGTGAGTGCGCTAGTCGCACGGATGAACGGCACCACGAAGCTGATGGCCGGGCTGCTTTACGGGAGCGGGTTACGCCTCATGGAGTGCGTGCGGCTGCGCGTCAAAGATATCGACTTCGGTTACGCTCAGATCACGGTGCGGGATGGAAAAGGAGCAAAGGACCGGGTGACGATGCTGCCGGTGAGCATGGCAGCGGCGCTCGAACGGCATCTGCAACGGGTGAAGTTGCAGCATGAGCAGGACGTGGAGGACGGGTTCGGCGACGTCTATCTGCCGAATGCGCTGGAACGAAAATATCGCGGTGCCTCGCGCGAATGGCAGTGGCAATGGGTCTTTCCGTCTTCCCGAATCTCGGTTGATCCGCGAAGCGAGAACCAGCGCCGCCATCACGTGGACGAAAGTTTGCTCCAGCAGGCGGTAAAGAAGGCGGTCCGCGCCGTGGGCATTACGAAAGCGGCGAGCTGCCATACGTTGCGTCACTCGTTTGCGACGCACCTGCTTGAGACCGGCTCCGACATCCGGACGGTGCAATCGCTGCTCGGCCACAAAGACGTCGCAACGACGATGATCTACACCCACGTGCTCAACACGCCGGGTATAGGGGTGCGCAGTCCGTTAGATGTTCAGGCATAGTTGCGTCTGGCCAGGCCCTAACGAGACAAAAAATCAGCGGCCGCTGGCGAGTGGGAAATGATATTCGCATGCTCTCCAATCTAGGCATCAGGGCGGAACGCGGCACGACAACAATCGGGCGCACAAGTGGCGCACAAATACAAACCGGTTCCAATCAGTACGACACGGTACGCCTTTTTAGCGGCGGCCGCCGTCGAAAGTCATTTTCACGAGGGAAAATGGCGGAAGGGGTGGGATTCGAACCCACGGTGGGTTTAACCCCACGTTCGATTTCGAGTCGAGTGCCTTAAACCAACTCAGCCACCCTTCCGTGAAGCCGCGGGTTGAATCACCGCGCGGGCGTATTATGAGTCGAGGCCGTTGGTTTGTAAACAGGGGCTCCATGTCCGCGTAAGCTGGTGCATCGGCCGAAAGAAGTTCCCGGTTCCCGGCGGAGTTGTAGCCGGGGTGCCGAACCTGGCCGTTACGGTAGCCACATCGGACTCCGCCGGAGTCAACGCCTCCGGCTAGAACTGTCGTGGACAGCCGGAATCAATTCTCGTCAATTATGCCGGGGGACGTGCGAAGTCGGCCGCCCCCGGATCTTCCACCGGCATCGCTGGAGGAACGCGGTTGCGCACTTTTTTGGCGATGGAATGATCTTCGATGCACGACACTCGTTTCGATGAACTAGCGCAGCTGCTGGTCGAATACTCGACGCAGTTGAAACGGAACGAAACCATTCTGATCGAAGCGTTCGACGTGCCGGACGAGATGGTCATCGCGCTCCTGCGGGCGGCGCGTAAAGCCGGCGCGATCCCGTTCACACAGATTCAACGCGGCCGCATCACCCGCGAGCTGGCGATGACCGCATCCGAGCGGCAGCTCAATCTCACAGCAATCCATGAGCTGGCACGGATGAAGAAGATGGACGCTTACATCGGGTTGCGCGGAAGCAATAACATCACGGAGCTCTCGGATGTGCCGGTAGAGCAGATGAAGTTGCTGATGAAAAAGATGCGCCCCGTGCAAGATCAGCGCGTGAAGAAGACGAAGTGGGTTGTGCTGCGCTGGCCGACTCCCTCCATGGCGCAACAAGCCGGGATGAGCACGGAAGCGTTTGAAAATTTCTACTTCGACGTCTGCACACTCGACTATCGCCGGCTCCAACCGGGCATGAAGGCGTTGAAAACGCTCATGGATAAGACGGATCGCGTGGAGCTGAAAGGACCGGGAGCGGATCTCCGCTTCAGCATCAAGGGCATCGGCGCGATCGTTTGCGGCGGCGATCGCAACATTCCCGATGGGGAAGTTTTCAGTTGTCCGGTGAAAAATTCGGTCGAAGGCCACATCACTTTCAACGCACCGACCATCTATCAGAGCATCGGATTCGACGGAATCCACCTGGAGTTTCGCGAAGGCAAAATCGTGAATGCGACCAGCAATCAAACCGAGAAGCTGAACAACATTCTTGATTCGGATCCGGGCGCTCGTTACATCGGCGAATTCTCGCTCGCGTTTAATCCCTACATCCTCCATCCGATGCGCGACATCCTTTTTGACGAGAAGATCGCCGGCTCCTTCCACTTCACCCCCGGGCAGGCATACGAGGACGCAGACAATGGCAACCGCAGTCAAGTGCACTGGGACATGGTGAACATCCAGCGGTCGGACTACGGCGGCGGCGAAGTCCATTTCGACGGGAAGCTCATCCGGCGTGACGGCGAGTTCCTGCCAAGGGAATTGCGTTCGTTAAACCGCAGCAACTTCGCGACGAAGTAAGAGCGGCGACTACTCTTGGCGGCGTAAGGAAGTTTTCAGAACCAGGTGACAGGAGTGTCGCCTCTCCTCTTGAACAAACGGCCGGCCTCTTTTGCGGGCCGTCCCCATGATGGTTGAGCAGGACTCGTTAGGCTATCTGACTTGAACCCTGCGCATTCAACTGCATCATCTCGATCTCGCCGTCGCCACCGAGCTGCACGCTCGAGACTTCGAAGAGGGCGCACCTTCGAGGGCGCTGGGACTAGCGTCGTGTCGTTCTCTAACGCGCCTGGAGTCTACAGAATCTCCCCGCGCGGAATTGACCGCGGACGGCTGGTTCGGATCGGCTGCATCCGCTTCATCGACCAGCTTCCAGGCCGCGCTGAGATCCCGTTGCTGCAACGCTTGTTCGGCTTCTTCGAACCGAGCCTGGGCAAATGCCTTCGCCGTCTGTGCGCTCGGCGGCAGAGTTCAACTCCAGCGCCGCGCGCGTTTCACCGGCTGGTTCTTCATTCACCCCACTTCGTACAACGACTCCGCGAAAAGCTTGTTAAGCTGAAGGCATAGAACCTTTGCAAGGGATTAATGACAAGCCTTTCCCCCCAGCCGTGGTCCCAACCCGATGTGAAAGGAATATGACAGCCAGGTTGTTCGATCGAAGTCATAGCAACACAGAATGTGACTCGCATCTCCGCGCTGAGGCATAAGGAAAATCACCGCGAATGTTGAGGTTCGCGATCAGGCGCAGCCCTTCCAAGGTGAGCGAAGGATGCACCGCGTGAATTTCCGGCAGCTGGCGCGCAATTAACTTCGCGTAGCCTCCGGTCGCGACGACATGCAGGTGGCCTGTCGGAAACGACTCGCCGCGAATGCGCGCCAGGATCTCGCGGACGAGACCGCGATACCCGTAGATCGCGCCGGACATCATGGCGGCGCGTGTGGTTCGGCCGATCGCGCGCGCCGGTTCGCGCAACGTTAGCTTCGGCAGCAACGCGGTCCGGTGGTAGAGGAAGCTCGTCATCGCCTCTAACCCCGGCGCGATGACGCCGCCCACGTAATCACCCGCCGCGGAGACGACATCGAACGTTACCGCCGTCCCGAAGTCCACTACGATCGCAGGTCGACCGTAGAGTTGCGCGACGGCGGCCGCGTTCGCCAGGCGATCCGCGCCAATCGTTTGCGGCGCCGGGTAATCGACACCAACGCCGAGCTTGCAAGTCGGGCCAATGAACAACACGCGCGCTCGACCTGCCGCCTTCCGGATAAGGGCGTCCTTCTTCGGCACGACAGACGACACGACGATCGCCCCTACATCACGCACCCGGAGAAATTGCTCCAGTCCAGCCCGCGTCAGCTTGGCCGTGGGAATGCGGCTAGGACTGCCGACGCGCCGCTGCGTCGCGAAGGCGAGCTTCGTGTAGGAGTTGCTAATATCGACCAACAGGTAGTCGATCTTTTTCCCGCGGGCCGTGTTCATGGTCGAGTGAAGAGGGAACTACATCAGGCCTGCATTTAGAGCCGGATTTCCGTCGCTCCCTTCTGTATAAGCCTTGAGGCGAATCAGCACGTTTGAAAAAGCTTGCCTGTGGTAAATGCGTGTCATCCCGAATCGCGCAGACGATGAGGGACCTCCCATGCGATTGTGATCACACTCATCGCGCAAGAGCGTGACCGTCGGCCTGCGGGAGGTCCCTCGCCGTCTGCGCGGCTCGGGATGACAGCTTACGAGAGTAGAGGTTTTCAGCAGTGCCAGGTTATTCATGCGCTAAGCGCCGCGTAAAATCGAAAAGCGTCGGTTCCCCCGTTTCTGCCAATTTGATTATCCAAGGCAGACAACGATGCATGTTTTGCGGCTGAGATTCAGCTGCCCGGCAGCGGAAAGAAAGCATTGCTCCTTTACAGACTGTCAGTCACTTCCCAAGCCGCAAACTTGGGTATGCAGGAGCTGGCTGCACCGGAAAGGCAACACTCTTGTCGCCAGGCTCGACCCGCTAGGCGACAAGAGTACCGGCTCTGCGCTACGTGCCCCGCTGGCGAGGACCCCCGAAAGTTCCCAGGGACCAGGCTTCTTATGCAAAAAAGTCTCGAATTTTTCAGCGCATTCTGTCGAAGCTTGGCTGGGCACAGACACGTTCCCGCTCAGGATGACAGCAGTCAGTCCGTCGGCGCACGCAATATGATCGTCACGCAGCACAGTTTGGTTTCGCGGATGCGAGATGGCGTTTCGGATGGCGACTGGCAGCGCTTCTACGCACTTTACGAGAAGGCCATCCTCGCCTTCGCCGCCCTCTCTGAATGAATCTGACTGTTGCGATGTGCTCGAGGAAACAATGGTCAAAATGTTGCGGGTTGGCTTCGCGCGCTTTGATCCGGAGAAAGGGCAGTTCACCAGTTTTCTCTTTTTTATCGCGAGATGCTGCGTGATCGATGCTATCCGCCGCCGGACACGGGGCGAGGCACGGGACATATCCCTTAACGGAACGTTGGAGGATTGTTCATCCCACTTGGTGAACTGCTCTCCGACAACACCGAGTCCCCGCGGATGCGGCTGAACGGGCGGGGCAAATGGCCTTGGTTCTCACCGCACTCGATTTCCTGATTGAGCGAAAATGTTTTCAACCTAGGACGATCGAGCTGTTCAAAGCCGTCACGATTGTAAAAAGGGATCCGAAAGAAATTGCCGAAGCTTTCAAGACCTCCACGGGGAACGTCTACCAGGCGAAACACGTGGTCTTTACCTGGAAGCGGTTTTGAAACCCCAATCGGGAAGGAGAAATGCCAGGGAAGCTCCCTCATCCCAACGCGCAGTGCCAGTGAGGACAGGAAACGGGTTTGGGAGAAGGATGAGTTGAGGGAATTCCGAGTGAGATATTTGCGCTTATCAAGCCAGCGTTGATCCGCTATCCCGCGATTGACGCCGCAACGTTCCGGAATGCACTGACGGAGTTCTGTGATGGCGAGTTACCGGGCGAAGCGCTAGTCAAGAAAGGTCTGCCGATCTTCAAGCGAATCGCTGCACGGTCGCGTCCTACCTGGTCGAGATCGCGCGCACGCGCCTGGTCCGCGCGGGTCTCCCGCTGGATGGCGCCGGTCAAGTCCTCCCCGAGCCGGAGTTGCGACTCTATCGGCTGCTGCGGAGTGACGATGGGGATGCGTATTGGGGCTGTCGGCCGACGGCTGAACTGCGGCTTCGAAGTTCCGAAGCGCGTTCGCAAAGCTGACCGAGTCGCGCAGCAAGGCATTGTAGCGTGCAAAGACCTGGCTTTAGTTCGGGCGTGAGGAGCGGAGGAGGGCGACTTCCTTGTCAGGCACACTCGCGGCCGGAGGGCTACGTTGCGATCGTCCGCGGCAAGAATGGCAGCACCGGCGTCGCTCTTGTCGAGATCTATGCGCTGCAATGATGGTTCCTCGGGCAGCCTTCAGGCGCGACGTGTCTGAAGCTTGCGACCCGTTGGGCGAGCACTTAGCCTCGGCGCGGTGAGGAAGCTGGTCCATCGGCCACGGCGACTGCGACGCTCAGCGGGACTGCGCAATGTAATGCGCGAGATCCGCCTTAGCTCGCATGATTTTGTCCTGCCGCTCTTCGTGAGCGAGAAGTTGCGGGAACGGCGCGCGATCGGCAGCATGCCCGGGGTTTTTCAGCTCTCGGTCGCAGATGCAGTTGAAGAAGCAGAACGAGCGCACGAACTCGGGCTGCAGGCCGTCCTTCTGTTTGGAATTCCCGCGGAGAAGGACGAGCAGGGAACGGCCGCGTTCGCGGAGAATGGGATCTCTCAGCAGGCGGTGCGCGCGATCAAAGAGCGGTGTCCCGACTTGGTGGTAATTACCGATGTGTGTCTGTGCGAATACATGAGCCACGGGCATTGCGGCGTGACGCGCCGCGATGGCGAGCACTTCCACGTGCTCAACGACGAAACGGTCGAGGTTCTTGCGCAGACGGCGCTTTCACATGCTGTGGCCGGCGCGGACTTGGTCGCGCCGAGCGATATGATGGATGGAAGAATCGGTGCGATCCGGGAACGCCTCGACGCGCATGGCTTCGAGGAGATAGGGATCATGAGCTATGCGGTGAAGTTTGCGTCTGTCTTTTACGGTCCTTTCCGCGAAGCGGCGGAGAGCCCGCCGCAGTTCGGTGATCGCCGTTCGTACCAAATGGATTGTGCGAATGCAGGCGAAGCTTTGCGCGAAGCGGAGCTGGATGTGGAGGAAGGCGCCGATATTTTGATGGTGAAACCAGCGCTGCCGTATCTCGATATTC
>JACCTI010000397.1 GCA_013812515.1 Chthoniobacterales bacterium | reverse complement strand
ATCACGCCCGCTTTAATCGTGAAACTTGCGGTCGCCTGCTTCGCGACGCTGTAACCAGCGCCGGGAATAATCGCCGAGAGCACTCCGGACAATGGACCGAAGACCGGGATGGCGAACACGTCGCCATTCGCGACTCGGATCTTGCCGGTGCCGTGCATCGTTCGCGCATCGTTGCCGATGCCTTCGAAGTCATACGTGCCGGAGAGCTCTCCGCGGGCGGTCTCGTATTTGAAATAAAGATCGGTCAGGCCGGGAAAATCGACGCCATCAACCGCCACACTTGCGCGGTAGTGAGGATTCTCTTTCGCCACGGAAATGTCCGCAGTCCCTTTCACCGCGCCATCGAAGAGCGTACCTTCCACCAGTTGCAACTGGACGCGATCATCCGTGATCAGCAGGTCGCCGTGCACGCGCTCGAACGGCAGCGTTTTGCCGAGAAAGAAATATTCCAATCCAGCCGGCGCATCGAGCGCAATCTGGAGGCGCGTGTTCTTGCCGCCGTGATATTGCACCACTCCGTTCGCCAGGAGCGTGGGCGGGCTTTGGAATTTGTACGGCGCGACAACCTTGAACAGCTTCGGCTCAATCCAGTTGATCGCGTCGGTCGGGCGCAACGACGTCCGCACATTCTCGAGCCGCACTTCATGATGCACTGGATCGTACGTGAATGAACCGGTGGCAGCGCCTTCGTCGCGCGTCACGTGCAGATCGTTGAACGTGACCGCGCCATCGGCGAGGTGGATCTCGGCCTTCCCACTGTTCATCCAAACGCCACGAAATCTTGTCCGTTGCACCGCAACCGTGCCGTCCCCGATCCAGCTCCTCGGATCGCGTGACGTGCCATGAATTTTGAGCCGCACCGCGGGCGGACGGGGCCATTCCCATTCGCCCAGAAATTCCTGTAACCCGCGATCCGCGAGCGGCCGCAGCACGGCGGGATTCAGGGAGCTATCGATGTTAAGGCGAAAATCTCCGGGGGCATCCAGGTAGTCCGCGAGCAGCTCGCCCGAGGAATGGCGCAGGCGAACCTCGCGCAGCATCGTTCGTCCGCCGTCCCATGCGAAATCGGCGGACGCGTTCAACATCGGGACCGTCTTGAAAGAGAAGTTCTCCGCTTCCACTCGTCCGATCACATTGAGGCGCGGAGTGGCTTGCGCGAAGTTCCCGGAGCCTGAGAGTTCCACGATGGGCGGGGTAGTGAAGACTGCGTCCGCCATGACATCGCCGAAGCCGAAAGCGTCGAGCAACTGCTTTGCATGGATGGAGCTGTGCGCCTGGAAATCGCCTTTTTTTGTCTCCGCACTCCACGTTGCTCGGCCGGAGAAACGTCCACCGTTGTCGGTCCATTCGCACTGCGTGAGATTGAACGTCTCGCGGGCCCATTCCCCCGTCGCGTTGAACGCCTTCACCTCATACGCGCCGCGCTGAACCCGCTCGCCACTCAGGCTTGCTTCGATTCTTGCTTTCTCCGGCTGGCTAGCGTCGCCCGAAAACTTGACCTGCAAGGAGGGCGGCCCACCGGCGAAGGTGAACCGGCCGAGCTCCGCTGCGACCCGTTGCAACAACGCCATGCGCCGCCGCGATTCCTCATCGGAGACGATCCGGTCCGGTTTGTAGTCCGCGCGTTTGATGAGGTGGCCCGTCGCGGAAACGCGCACGCCGCAGAAGAAACCCTCCGCCTGGCTGATGTAGATCTGATCGGGCGGGAAGTAGACGTGCGCGCGGAATTGTTTTAGCTGTGCGCGCGGCGCTTTTGAATCCGTGTCGGGACCGGGAAAAATGACATCCGCGTCGCGCACATCAATCCCGTTCAGGAAGGGCTGCTGGTGCAGGAGAGCGGCGTAATTCAGATCGAGCGCGACTTCGCTGATCGAGACGAGCGGCGTCTCGCGCAGCTTCGGATCGTAAATGCGGAGGTCCTGCGCGACGAGGCCGCGGAATGGATCGAGCGTGAGCCGGCGAACGGAAGCTTCGATCCCGCGTTTCCGAAGTTCCTCGACCACTTTCGTGCGCCACTCACGACCGAAACCTTTGTTCGCTAAATACCAGCCGGCCCAGAGCAGTAGCACGAAGAATGCGAGCGAGATGAGCCGCAGCCCGCTCGCCACTAATTGCCGCCGCCAATTCCAGCGCCGATAAAGAGACCGCGAGGCTCTCTTCGGCTTTGGCGGATCGAGAAGAATCGGCGGCATGGATCTCAGTCCTACGATGGGCCGGTGAATTCAAGCCGGGCAGCTTCTTCTTCGTTGTAGCGACGACGCTCTGTCGCCGTTCCCGCACGCGCGCGCCACGATCTTAACGAACCTAAGCTGTGCTCAAAAGCGGCCTAACGTCCGCCCGTCAATCCGAGCACCGCGACCTTCATGCGAAGCGCAGCCCGCATCTTCAGCTAATGTAAGGCTCGCGTGACCATTTCTGATCTGCCCGCGTTAAATGCATCGCTGAACGCCCTCAGCACCGTCT
>JACCTI010000330.1 GCA_013812515.1 Chthoniobacterales bacterium | reverse complement strand
GTCCAAGGTGGCGGCCCGATGAATTATTAGCCGAGACGGTGGTCGGCGAATTAGAAGAGTTAATGCCGTTCAACGAGCGCAAGGGAATGTAGACCGTGAATAAGCGGGACGCGCACCGTCGCGTTCCCGTGCGCTCTCCCCCCTGGGAGCTGGGACGACACGCGAATCGTCCGTCCATGGCCTGTTTGGCGCGCATCATTTTGCCTGATGAGTGGTTGGTCTGCACGGCAGGTTGAACGTGTCGGCGCGTGGGGTTTCCGGTCCGCTGCGTGAGCCGCGGGTAGCTTGTCGCCATCGAGGCACGCCTTTCAAACTCGCGGGCGGGAGACGCGCTCCTGCTCGTCCATGAACATGCGAGCAGGATGCCCGCTCGGACGAACAGGCAAGATGCCCGTATTGCGGCCCGATGTGAGAAATCTACGGGATTAAGGGTTCCGGAAATCCGTCGAAAACAATCCGAATACCATCTGGCATCTCCGCCCGAATCGTGCCAGATAAATGGCAGTCACTTTTGGCGCTCTCATTCGCGCGAACTGCACGCTCCATGGCCGCGAAGCTCGAGACTAAAATCGCCATAGGCGCACTCCTGACAGCGCTGGTGATCGCGGCCGTTTGCGTGCTCTCTTACTGGAGCGTGCGTGAAGCGGACGAGACCTCGCGGCTCGTTGCTCATACATATGAAGTCCTCACGCAGTTGGAAGCGGCACTGGGCAATTTAACCGAGGCCGAGGCCGGGACACGCGGGTACCTCCTGGCCGGCGAGAACAGTTATCTCGAAACTCAGGAAGAGAACTTCGCGAATGCCCGCGGCGCGCTCGATGGCCTAGCCAAATCCATCCGCGGGAACGCAGTCCAAGAGGCACGTCTCGCCTCGCTGCGGCAGAAGTTCGAGCAAAAGATAGCCTTTCTCATCGAGACGACGCAACTGCGCCAGTCGGGCCGCGAAGAGTCGGCGCGCGACCTTTTTGCGGCTGGGCGCGGCCGGCAGGTAATGGATGAGCTGCGAGAAATCGCCGGCGCGATGGAAGGAAGCGAGCGTGGCTTGCTGGAAGAGCGGCAGCGCCGCGCCGCGCAGAGCGTAGGGAACACGACGAAGATTGTGCTCATCGCAGGAATGATCAACGCGCTCGTGCTCGCGCTCGCCTGGATGACGACGCGCCAGGAAATGCACACACGCCGCCAGCTTGAAGGAATGTTGCGACACGATGCTCAGGAGCTCACGGCATTGAACGAGGAGCTCGAGGCCTTCAGCTATTCCGTCTCCCATGACCTGCGCGCACCGCTTCGTCACATCAGCGGGTTTGCCGATCTCTTGCGCCAGCAGCTCGGTGGGCAGCTCGACGAGAAAGCGCGCCGCTATCTCAGCGTTATTGGAGAGTCGAGCCACCACATGGGCGTTTTGATCGATGAACTCCTCGCCTTCGCGCGCGTCGGACGCGCGGAGTTACAGCGCTCGCAGGTGGACCTCGCCGCGCTCGTCCAGACAGTGATCCGCAACCTGCACGCGAGCGTGGAGGGCCGCGATGTCGAATGGCAGATCGGCGCACTTCCCGAAGTGCAGGCCGACGCCGGCCTGCTCCGCCAGGTTTGGGCAAACCTGATCGATAACGCGCTGAAGTACACGCGTTCGCGGTCGGGAGCCGTGATTGAGATCGGCAGCACGCCGCAAGACGGTGAGTTGTTGTTTTACGTGCGGGACAACGGCGTTGGTTTCGACCCGCAATACGCGGGCAAGCTGTTTGGCGTCTTCCAGCGGCTCCATCAAACCGAAGAGTTCGAGGGAACTGGCATCGGCCTCGCGAACGTGCGACGAGTGATTCAGAAACACGGCGGTCGCACCTGGGCCGAAGGGCAGGTTGACGCCGGCGCTACATTCTATTTCACCCTGCCACTCGGAATAACCGGGCTCCCTTGAACACGACGCCCACCATCCTGCTTTGTGAAGACAGCGAAATCGACGTCGAGCTGACCTTGAACGCGCTCGCGCAACTCCGTGAGGCCGGACAGGTGGACGTCGTGCGGGACGGCGTCGAAGCACTCGATTACCTCTATCGCCGGGGCGGCTATGCCGGCCGCGTGCCTGAAACGCCGTTGCTCGTCTTGCTCGATGTGAAGATGCCCAGGGTCGATGGTCTCGAAGTCCTGCGCACGATCAAGAAGGATCCGCAGCTCAAGAGCATCCCCGTTGTGATGCTTACTTCATCAAGACACGAAATCGATCTCCTCGAGAGCTACGACAGCGGCGCGAACGCTTATGTGGT
>JACCTI010000329.1 GCA_013812515.1 Chthoniobacterales bacterium | reverse complement strand
CCAGATTCCCGGCGTAGGTCAGCACATCCACGTTGCTGACGAGCGTGGGCTTGTAATGTTCCAGAACGTAGCGAATAAAGTTGCTCCCGATGAACCCACAGCCACCGGTCACGAGAAGGCGCATTGCAGCGCGTACTAGCAGCGGCGCCGGAGTGGCGCTAGCAGTTTCTCCCTCGCGCGCGGAACTCTTCGGGGGCTGGCAAAAAAGGCTGGGCACGATCGATTGGGTGCCATGGATCATCATCGCGCTGGGCGTTTTTTTGCGTTTTCTCCTGCTCGGAATGAAACCGCCTCATTTCGATGAGGGCATCAACGGCTGGTTCGTCGATCAGATGACGAAAACCGGTTTCTACCGCTACGATCCGACGAATTATCACGGGCCATTCCATTTCTACGTGGAGTTCCTCGCTCAAACACTTCTCGGCCGGAATCTTTGGGCTTTGCGCCTGCCCGTAGTGCTCGCGAGCACGTTCTGCATTTGGCTGACGATGCGTTTCGAACCGCTCGTTGGCCGCCGCATCAGCCGGCTCGCCGCGGTCGCGATGGCTGTCTCGCCCGGGTTCGTTTTCTACGGTCGCTACTCAATTCACGAAGTCTGGCTGCTGCTCTTTTCCATGCTGTTCATCCTGGGCCTGCTCGGCCTCTGGAAGGTTGGCACGTCAGGCTATCTCTGGTGCGCCGGGATGGGTCTCTCGGGGATGATCTTGACTAAGGAAACTTACATCATCCACGTGGGTTGCGCGGTGCTCGCGGCTGTGGTCGCATGGATTTCACATCAAATCACGAGCGCCTCGGACGCGAAACCGGTTAGGCAGGTTTGGGCGAACCTGGATTTCGCAGTCGTGATCGCCGTCGGCCTGGCCGCGATCATCTTTTTCTACTCCGGCACCTTCTACAATTGGAACGGCGTGAAAGGTCTTTATGAAACTTTCAACGCCTGGTTCGCCACCGGCCACAACGGCAACGGCCACGAGAAGCCCTGGAATTATTGGCTGAAGCTGATTGGCCGCTATGAGCCGGCAATTGCCATCGGCCTCCTCGGCTGCGTGGCTTGTCAGATGTTCAAGACGATCGCGCTGCGATATCTCGCGATCTATGGCGCCGGAACTCTCGCAGCCTACAGCATTGTCCATTACAAGACGCCATGGTGCATTATAAGCATCGTCTGGCCGCTGCTGTTTGTTTTCGGGGCGGCGGTTCTTCTTCCGGCAGATCGATTTCGACGCACCGGTTATATCGCGGCCGGTGTGGTGCTCGCGGTCTCGCTCGCCCTTTCCGTGCGCTTGAATTACTTCCGCTGCACGACGGACACGGAGCCGTACGTCTACGTCCAGACGTATAACGACATCTTCAAGCTAACCGACCCTCTGCTGAAATTGGCGCATAAGAACCCAACCTACTACCAGCTCGTCGGCCATTTCATCCGGACGAGCGCGTATCCCTTGCCGTGGACTCTGGGCGACTTCCCCCGGATCGGGTATTACGAAAAGGACAATCTCCCTTCGCCGATCGACGCGGATGTCCTTGTCGTGCAGGAAGACAAGATCGCGCTAGTCGAAGCGAAGTTGCAGGGCAGCTACTATACGATGCCGTTCACGATCAGGCCCTATCAGGACACCTCGAAGCTCTACTTCAGCGCAAAAATGTTCAAAGATTTCTTTCAGGGGCGGGTGCCGGATTTCGTGGGCAAGGGGTCGGGATAGAAATGCGCGTGGCTCCGCGATTTGCCGCGCAGGCTTATTGCCTGGAGCTCGTGAGTGCGCCAGCCAAACAGATGCGATTTCGTTTCGGCGCGCTGGTTTCCAAAGTAGCGCCTCCAAGTGTCGTGTTAGACGGCGACCGGAGCGGCGACACTCTGGGCGCCCTTTCTGACTAATGCAGTCTAACGAATGAAACTTTCATCCGAAGCGCAGGAATATTTCGAGGGACGGGCGCTGTCCCGTCCGGCTGCAAGGGACCGCACAGCGGGCGTCCCTCCAAACAATCTGTCTCCGAACCTTCTGTCCCAGGGGAGTAGGAGCCACGGCTCGGCGACAGGAGTGTCGCCGCTCCTATGAAAGCTCTCTCGACCGGCGTGACCTGTGTCAACGTCGCGACCGTTTCCGCAGTTTTGTTCGGCATGGCGGCGGGAGGTCTGCATACCTGGATTGCGCTCCTCTGCCTGATGCTTGGCCTCGCGGCTGGAGCCGTCGCATGGTTTCAGACTTGCGAAGCTGAATCCGCAACCGCCGCCGTTGCATCTGGAATCGCGGGCTCACCGCGCCGATCCTACCGCTGCACCTGGTTCTGGCTGGTTGCCGCATGTTTCGCGTTCTTCGCCTTTCGCTCGTTCTGCTGGCTTCTCTTCGCTGATGGCAACCAGCTCAAGGTGCAATCGCCGAATAATCTGGGCGATCTCTCCCTGCACATCGCCTACATCAAAAGCTTCGCGAACGGCGTCGGGATATGGCCGGAGAATCCGATTCACGTTTTCAGCAGGCTGCGTTATCCAGCCGGAACGGACATCTTTAATGCGCTGCTTCTTTTGGGGGGATTGGATCTCACCCGCGGTCTGATTTGGGCGGGGCTGCTTGGCTCCCTCGCCACCTTTTATGCGCTTTATCGCTGGGGCGGCGTATTCACCGTGGCCGGTTTTCTCTTCAATGGCGGGCTGACCGGGTTTCAATTCTTCGAGTCGCTGAAGCTCATCGATTATCAAGACAAAGCCGTGGCTTGGAAGAGCCTGCCGATTTCCATGTTAGTCACACAACGGGGATTGCTCTACGCGTTGCCGGTTGGTTTGTTGCTGCTTTATCACTGGCGCGCGAGGTACTTTGTAAGTGTGCCTAACGAGAACAACAGTCGGGGCACTCAGGCCCCTCCCACATTGCCCTTCTGGGTCGAGCTCACGCTCTACGCCACGATGCCGCTCTTTCATATGCACACCTTTATGGCGCTGAGCATTGTCGCCGCATTCTTTTTCCTCATCGGCGACCGCGTCATGCGCAAACAGCTCGCCATCCTCGTCGGTCTAGCTTTGTTACCCGCGAGCTTCTTCGTCTGGTCGATCACCGATCACTTCCAGGCGCGTTCCCTCCTCGCATGGCAGCCCGGCTGGGTCCAGACGACCGGCGACTTCGCGTCTCCTTTCTTGAAATTCTGGCTTTGGAATTTCGGATTTTTTCTTCCGCTCGTGCTCGCCCTCATCGGCCTTTGCATCTGGCAGGCGCGCCGGTCTAACAACTGGTTTAGGGCGCAGCCTGCGCTTGCCTTCACCACGCCGGCGGCCGTGATTTTCCTTTTCGCCTGTCTCGTTAAAACCGCCCCGTGGGAGTGGGACAATATCAAGCTCATCATCTGGGCCTACCTCATGGTCCTGCCGTTTCTTTGGAGTGATTTGATCGCCCGTTGGCAAACGCCGGTCCGCGTGGCCGTCTGCATCGCCCTCTTCACCTCCGGGTTTGTCTCCCTCTTCGGCAGTCTGGCCGAAAATCAGACCGGGCATGGCATCGCCGATCGTGCCGAGCTTGACGGCGTCGGGAGTGCCGTGCGGAAGCTGCCAGTCGAGGCACGCTTCGCCGCATACCCGACTTACAATCATCCGCTCCTCCTCAATGGCCGCAAAGTTGTGCTCGGATATCCGGGCCATCTCTGGACACAAGGTTTCGACTACGCACCCGTTGAGAAAAAGCTCAACGCCTTGATGCAGGGCGCGCCTGATTGGCGGGAACAGGCGCGGAGTCTTGGCGTCCGTTATCTTTTTTGGGGCCGAGAAGAAAAAGCGAACTACGCAACCAGCAGGCACCCGTGGGAACTCGAAGCGCCGCTAATCGCGACCGGCGGCTGGGGTGCGATCTACGATTTGGAAGTTCCGCGCCTCGCGCCGCCGGCTGTCGGTCAGTAACTGCGCGCGGCCCGCATCCGGTCCGAAGACCAGCTGACGTGCCGCGAATTTCTGCCCGACGTAGAACGGAATACCGCGCCCGCTCTGCAGGTCAGCGTCATCAGCAAAGACGAGAAGCTTGGCTCCCGAACCGGCCTCCTGGAGGTGCAGGACAATTCTTTCCGCTGCGAACTGCTGCCGGAAGAGCTCCGCGCGATAAGCGCCAGCGGGATTGCTCTCGCGTATCTCGCGCGGGTCACCAAGGTGCTCGATGTACGACTGGAATCCCCCGGCGGGCGAACTGAATCCATGCGGCACAAACCGCTCCTCGTCCGCGCTCAGTCGATCGCCTGCGCTGAGTTTCGCCAGCAGCCCGGCAGGACAG
Organism: Chthoniobacterales bacterium; assembly: GCA_013812515.1. Taxonomy (GTDB): domain Bacteria; phylum Verrucomicrobiota; class Verrucomicrobiia; order Chthoniobacterales; family UBA10450; genus JACCTI01. The sequence goes on along the minus strand of JACCTI010000329.1, from coordinate 3,354 downwards.
CGCAATGCGAGATGGCGGACTCCGGCGGTTTGCATTCTGCGCAGCAAAGCGCGGCAAGACTCGCGCGCACGACCGCTCCCGACCAGGTCGAGCTTGGCGACAGACCTTTCGCGCGCGTCGGCAGGTTGCGTTGCCAGCTCATCGAGGAGTGGTTGTTGTGATGCGTCGAGCAGGCACCATCCGACCCCAAATTGTGTCCCGCTCTGTTCAAATGCTTCGAGAAGGCGCGCGGCGGGTTCGGATCGCGCCGCGGACGAAATGCGGTCTTGCGGAAAATAAACAATCTCCGCGTCCCGCACCGCGGCCGCGAAGTCTTCAGCGTTCGCCCCGTGACCGAGCTGCTCGAAAGAGGCGTGTTTCGGCAATGGCGGTTTGCCGGAGAAAAAAGCGCAGCTTTGGAGGGACGCCCCGAAGCAAATGCACCAGAGCGACAGCGTCAATCGAGACCCCATGCTCATGCGCCCAGCTGCGATGGAGCGAGCACTTTGGCTGAGGCGCGCTCCGGCGTTCGTCTGGTTCGCCGATACCGCCGGTGCGTGCGCCAGCCCGCGGCGATGATCCGGCAGCCGATCGAAAACGTTCGTCGCCAGGTCACCCCGGAGACCTTTTGCTCACCTGCAATCCGGCAGCGCTCCGAGACGGTCACTTCGCAGATCGCGGCACCAAGCCGCGCGGCGCCGATCTGCGCTTCGATTGTCCAACCGAACGTCATCTCCTCCAGTGCGAGCGCCTCGAACAGATGACGCTCGATCAGTCGCAGCGGAGCGAGATCCGTGAACCAACGTCCGGAAAGTAAACCGGACCAAAGGCCTAACGAGAAATTCGCCAGCACGTGCGAAAGCGTCATGACCGGCCAGTTGCGCAGACACGTGGTGCGCGCGCCGAGCACCATCATGTATCCCTGTCCGTAAGCTGCGGCGAGCGAGCTTACCTGGCGCGGATCACTTGCTCCGTCGCCCGCAAAGAAAACATAAGCGGCCACCGATGGAACCGCAGCGTTGAGCGCGGCGATTGCACTTTGGCAGCCAAAACCGTAGCCGCGCGCACTCGTTTCGCTCACCACCACCGGATAACGGCGCGCAACCTCCGCCGTCCGATCGGCACAATCATTCACGCCGACCGCGATCACGTATTTCGTCAGATCCAGCGAGGCGAGCAGTTCCTCGAGCACCGGTCCAATGCAAGCTTCTTCATTACACGCAGGAATGATGATGCCGATGAGCGGCCACGCGGCTGTGCCGGTGCCGGGAGGTCCTTTTTTGGAGACGGAGGTGTTCACTGTCAGATAAGAGAAGACTGGCCTCTGTTCATTCCGCAACCGGCCCAGCTCCAGCCGAGTGGGCGACGGCGAGCACGAGTTGCCCCTCTGCCACTATCGCGTCGCCGACCGTCGCCTTGACGGAAAACTGCACCAGATTATCAACCTGCGCCAATCTCTCGGCGCGCAGCTCGATGCGCTCACCCGGCCGCGCGGCACGAGGGAATTTCATGCTGCGGATCGCTGAAAGCAGGAACAACGGCCGTTGGTTTTCCCCATACCCCGAGGCTGCCGCGATGCCGGCGGTTTGCGCGAGCGCTTCGGTCAGGATCACGCCCGGGACGAGAGGGTTGCCCGGGAAATGGCCCCGGAACATCGGATCATCCTGCCCAAAGCTGGTCACGCACGCTGCGGACACGCCGGGCCTTGCCGCGAGCAATTCGCGCACAAAAACAAACGGCGGCCGATGGGGCAAACCGAAGAAGTGATGAGTGACGGGTGACAAGTGACGAGACTGCGAGGTGGCGCTGTTTGATTATGACATATCACTCGTCACCCGGTTCGTCATTGCTCCTAGCGAACTTCCAACTGCCGCTCACACGAAGGATGCCGGCTCGATAGCCTTCGTAATCGACCGCTGGATCTGCGAACTGCGGCGGCGCGACCATGTATCCTTCTTTCTTCACGAAATATCTCTGACGATTCCTTCCAGCTCGGGCCAAAGACCGTGTTCATCCCAATATTGGAAACGCCGTCGCCTTTCTTATCCGTCTCGGGAGTGTCACCCCATTCCGTAAGCGAACTCAGGCGTTTTCATCTCCGCGAGCGTGTGCGCATATCGCGCGCTTCCACCGCCTTGCGCAGGCGGCCGACGAAAGCGGCGAAAATCCTGATCCGAACTTTTGCTCCGCGGGCGCGGTTCGGGCCTTCTTTGACGCTTGTCTCAGGATCGTTCCGGGCGTTCAAGGCTGTGCTTCGCGGCATCTTTTCTGGCGGTGTGATTGCACTCTCTCAAGGGGCGAGCGCTGGCGTTTCCGCAGCGGGTGCTCGATGAAGGTGAAGTGCAGAATGCTCCAGAGATCCTGCCAGCTGCAGGCCGGACTCGTTAGGCGACCGCGCCCGGCGCGCAGCAGAGAAAAAACATTTTCCGGCGTCCATTCGGGCGGCCGCGGAATGCTCGTGTAATGCGAACCGAAAGCACTGAGCCGATGCGCATCCGAGGTGGCGAGAAGCGGCTTGGTGAACTTCGCGGCCACTCGCCGCGCGGGCCGGTTTCGATCGAACCACCCTTTGTGGAAATGGCAGATCTCGATCGCATCGAAGCAGTCAATGTTTTGCACGAGCCGTTTCCCGCCAATCGAACCACTCATGAGATAAAAGGGATGCGGCGCGAAAGTGAAGATGGAATCGCCCCGTCCGGCACGCAGCCGGCGCACATCATCGAAGCTTCGCAGCGGCTCCGCTTCTTCCGGCCGGACGTTCAGCAGCACAATGTCCGCGCCGTCGATTCGCATCTCGGCCGCGGAAAGCAGCAGGATGCCCATCCGTTCCGCATCAGCGAAAACTTCTGCGCGCTGAAACACGGAATCGTGCAACGTGATCGCGAGCACGCCGAAGCCGAGCGCCTTCGCTTTTTCCAACAGCTCATGCGCGGAGTAATCGAGCGCATCCTTCATGTCATCCAGCGTGTGGATGTGCAGATCGAGCTTGATCCACTCCATCTCCTGTTCCGACTCAGTTCGCATCGTCAGGCGAACCTCATAGCGGCGCTCAAGCCTTCAACTGCTTTCGCGTGAAGCTTCACTGATCTGCATCCCGCTCCTGCTCGTAATCCTGATCCTGCTCGTTTTGGTTTAGGTGAAGTTGCGCGGTCGCCGCACGTTTTACGCCGCCAGAGCGCATCATCGCCAATGCAGAGCGCCCCATGAATTCCATCCTTAAGCCTGAAGTGCCGAACGCGCTGGAGCCCTCGGCCCCTGCTACAACGCCGCCCGCCGGTTGGCGAACCCTGGGGCGGCAATCACACGAGCAGCGATCGCTTGCTTCAGGCTTTCTTGCTTTCCTGCGTTCCTGATTAACTTTCTTTCCTCTCCCGC
>JACCTI010000328.1 GCA_013812515.1 Chthoniobacterales bacterium | reverse complement strand
GCGAGCAACGGCAACAAGCCATGGGTCGCGGCGGACGCGATGATCTCGAGCACGCCGGCGTCTCGAAGTTCGCGTAGCCGCGCCAGCAGATCGCGGTTCCACTTCTCGTAGTGTCGATGAGTTTCGCTCAGCAGTTCGAAGTAGAAACGCGCCAGACTCTCCAGCTCCGGATGTCCACGGTTCCGCTCGACTTCGCGTCGCGCCAACGCAATGGACCGGTCGAGGTGCCGCAGGTAGCGAGTTTGGAGCAGCTCATCTTGCAGCATCGCGCAGAGCGGAGGCGTCACGCTCATGGTGAGCTGGAACGACACGCCGTCGCGCCTCAGCCGCTGCATCATTCTGATGAGCGGGATATACGATTCAGTGATGGCTTCGAAGAGCCAATCTTCCTCGAGGAACTCCTCGTGTTCCGGATGCCGCACGAACGGCAGGTGCGCATGAAGAATCAGCGCGAGGTAGCCGGCGGGCATTGCTGATTTCGATTGCTGATCGGAAATCAGAAATCAGCGATCATCAATCAGCAATTCTTCAGAGCGTCCGGCAGAAATCCTGGAAGCGATCAAGGCCCTTTTTGATGATGTCGATGCTGGTCGCGTAGCTGAGACGGACGGTGCGGTCATCGCCGAAAGCTGCACCGGGAATCACCGCCACGTTCGCTTTGCTCAGAAGACGATCGGCGAAGTTCTGCGAGCTCAAACCAAGCTGGCTGATGTTCACCAGGATGTAGAACGCGCCTTGCGGACGCACCGCGGTGATGTTCGGAATCTTCGTGATCCGGTCGTACATGTAGTTGCGCCGGATATCGAATTCCTCGCGCATATCGGCGAGCGGCTGCTGGTCGCCCTTCAAGGCCGCGACCGCGCCGCGCTGCGCAAACGAGCAGGGATGCGACGTGCTGTGGCTTTGAATCGAATCAGCCGCCTTCGCGATCGCTTCCGGCGCCGCCATGTAGCCGAGGCGCCAACCGGTCATTGCGTACGATTTGCTGAAGCCGTTGATCGTGATCGTCAGATCGTACGCTTCCTTTGAAATCGAGGCGATGCTGACGTGCTGCGTGTCATCGTAGACGAGTTTCTCGTAAATCTCGTCCGAGAGAATGTAGATCTCTTCTTCCGCCGCGACTTCCGAAATCTTCTCCAACTCCTCGCGCGTATAGACCGCGCCCGATGGATTATTTGGGCTGTTTAAAATCAACATCTTGGTGCGCGGCGTCATCGCGTTCTCGAAATCCTCCGCGCGCATCTTCCAGCCATTCCGTTCCGTGGTCGGGACAATCACCGGTTCCGCGCCGGCGAGGCGGACCATATCCGGATAGCTCACCCAATAGGGCGACGGGATCAGCACTTCGTCGCCTTCCTGACAGGTGGCGAGAATGGCGTTGTAACAGGAATGCTTTGCCCCGCTGCTCACCACCACCTGGCTTGGCTTGTAGGTGAGCCCATTATCGGTCTGAAGTTTCTCCGCGATCGCTTGCCGCAATTCCGGGAGACCGGCGCTCGGGGTATATTTTGTGAATCCAGCTTGGAGCGCAGCGATCGCCGCCTCTTTGATATGCTCGGGCGTGTCGAAGTCCGGCTCCCCGGCACCGAAGCCACAGACGTCCAACCCTTCGGCCTTCATCGCCTTCGCTTTGCTGTCGATCGAGAGCGTCAGAGACGGGGTTAACTGCGAAGCGCGCTCGGAAATTTCCATGGCCGTGGGAGAGGTGTTGAGGTTTTGCAAAATGGGAGCGCAAGCTATTGGCGCTGGTAGAAGCTTTCAATCAAAGGTTTGAAGTTATTCTGGTCGACTTGCACGATCTTCATCTCCCGCTGCGCGTTCTCCGCGGAATCGGAGGCATGTGCCGCGTTCACCATGATCGATTGGCCGAATTCCTTTCGAATTGAACCGGGAGGCGCCTTGCTCGGATCCGTCGGTCCGAGGACCTCGCGAATCTTCCGCACCGCGTCTTCGCCTTGATAAACCAGCGCGATGCACTTCTCGCTTCCGGGCGCGTCCCGCTCTGCGTCTTTCACGGCGCTCGGCCGGCCGCCGGACATAAACTCGACGATGTCTTCCCAAGCGTTGCGGCCCTTGCCTCCTCCGAGCTTGTCTTCCAAAACCGGGAGCACGGGACCGTAGAACTCCTCCGCCTGCGC
>JACCTI010000317.1 GCA_013812515.1 Chthoniobacterales bacterium | reverse complement strand
AGTGGATGCTGCGATCGCGGTGCTCCGCCGCGTCTTGCGCGGCGGTAGAGCCAGGCAAAGAGCTTCTTCGCCCGCGGGGTCAGGCGCGTTTTGTTGTATTTGTCGCCCGCTTTGCGCGCAAGCTCCGCCAGGGTGGGATACGCATGGATCGTCGCCGCGATTTTGCCCAAGCCAATCTTCGCATTCATCGCGAGCACAAATTCATGCAGCAGGTCGCCGGCATGCGGCGCGACGATCGTAGCGCCGAGGATTTGATCGGAGCCTTTGCGCGTCAGGATCTTTGCGAACCCTGCTTCTTCGCTTTCGACGACCGCGCGATCGAGTTCCGTCAGCGGGACAACGAACAGATCGTAGGCCGTGCCGTCTTTTCTCGCCTTCGTTTCGCCAAGGCCAACGTGCGCGACCTCTGGATCGGTGTAGGTGCACCAAGGCACGATGGCGCAGCTAACTTTTTGCCGAAGAAACGGCAGCGGCATTAGGATATTGCGAACGACAGCGCGAGCGGTGAAATCTGCCGTGTGAGTGAATTTTAGACGGTTCGCGACATCACCGGCCGCATAAATGTGGCGCTGCGAAGTTTGCAGGTAATCGTTCACTTCGATCCCGCGCTCGTCGTGCTTCACCCCGGCGGCTTTGAGATTGAGCTGCGCGATGTTCGGCGTTCTTCCTGCAGCAATTAGAAGCATATCGGCGTAGATCTCTCCGACGCTCGTTTCCGCGACGACGCGAGCATTGACGTGACGAACTCGTCGTGTCTTCACATTCAGCCGCACGTCGATGCCTTCGGCCTCGAAGCGCTTCTGCATGAACTCCGCGACATCACGATCTTCCGGCGGCAGAATCTGCGCAGCATCCTGCAGAATCGTGACCTTCACGCCGAGTCGGCTGAACGCCTGACCCAGTTCACAACCGATCGGTCCGCCGCCCAGCACGATCATGCTCCCAGGCTTGTCGTGCAGCTCGTCGAAGACCGTCTCGTTCGTGAAATAAGGAACTGAATCAATCCCGTCGATCTTCGGAATCTTCGCGCGGCTTCCGGTCGCGACGACAAAATTCCGCGCGCGCAATTTGCGCCTGTCCACCTCCACCTCACGCGGCGAGACGAACCGCGCTTCGCCCCGGAACACATCCACGCCTAACGACTCAAATCGCTCCTGCGAGTCGTTAGGCGCGATCACGGCACGTCGCGCGCGCATTCGCTCCATCACATCACTGAACTCGAACTGCGGCTCCTGTTTGTGCAGCCCCCATTTCTCTCCTTCGCGAATCCGCTGAATCAGACGCGCCGATGAAATTAGCGCCTTGCTCGGAACACACCCGAAGTTCAGGCAATCGCCGCCCATCTTGTTGCGCTCGATCAGTGCCACGCGACCGCCGAGACTCGCCGTGCCCGCAGCAGTCACGAGCCCGGCGGTTCCAGCGCCGATCACCACCACGTTGTAAATCCCCTCGCCTTTGTGCTGCGTCACACTGCTAAAAGACGGCGTTGGTAGATTGGAGCAAGGACACGACGCGCCAAGCAGAGCGGTGTGGCCGTCAGACCGTACTCTTCACACCCCCGGATTGCATCGAGATTAGAGGCTCAACTGTGCGATCGCGTCGTTGAATGATCGTTTGTGCGAAACGCTCCATTTCCTCGAGTTGCGGACTGCACTGGAGCAGGAGCAAATCGACGCCCGCGTCCTCGAATTCCGCTACTCGTTCCTGCACTTGTGCAGGCGTTCCGACCAAACCCGAGGCGAGGCCGCGGTTCGTGACTGAGTAATCTTCGAGCGACACTTTGCGGTCGAGGCTCGTGCCGGCAAGCCACTGCTGGTAATTGTCGTAGCCGCCAGCGGATTGCTTCACGTCGGTGATGCGCTCGAGCTCGCGTTTCGCTTCGCGTTCGGTGTCACGCACGATGGAAAACGCTGCGACGCCGAACGTCATCCGCGGCAAACCTTTTCGCTCACGTCGCTCGGATATGTCTGCAATCTTTTCGCGGATGCGCTGAGGCGGATCGCCGTGCATTACGTACGCATCGCACTTTTCCGCGATCAATTCCTTCGCTGCTTCGGATTCGCCGCCCGCGTAGATCACCGGTCGCGGCCGTGTGATCGGCTTCGGCTGCATGAGAGAGTCTTCGACTTGGTAATATTTTCCGGAGTAGGAAAAGTGGTCCTGCTTCCAAATCCCATCGACGATATCGAGCCACTCCGAGGTTCTCGCGTAACGATCATCATGCGTCTCGAAATGCAGGCCGCATTTCTTCGCTTCATCTGCCCACCAAGAGGAGACGACGTTGAGCGACAGACGGCCGGGACCAGCGATGCCATCAATATTCGCCGACTGTTTCGCAAGCAGGGCCGGATTATGGAACGTCGGCCGGACTGCGACCATCAACTCCAGCCGTTTCGTCACCGCTGCGAGCGCCGCCGCCGTGGACCACGCATCCAGGGTTGGCGCGCCGGCGCCCTTGATGTCGTTAAGGCTCAACTCGGCGATCAACGTCAGATCGAAGCCGATCTCTTCGCTGCG
>JACCTI010000262.1 GCA_013812515.1 Chthoniobacterales bacterium | reverse complement strand
GCGGCTTCCAGCGGGCTTGGATAGGTGACGATGCGAACGCCCTCAATGAGTGGATACCAAAGCGTGACTGTGCAGCCGAAGCTGTGGAAGAACGGCAGCGATGCAAGGATCACTTCGTCGGGCCGCGAGTCGAGCAGGACTGCGAATTGCGAGACGTTGCCGAGAATGTTGCGATGTGTGAGCGCGACTCCTTTCGGCGCGCCGGAGCTGCCGCTGGTGAAAAGTAGCAACGCCTCGGCACGATCACCGATCCGCGGCAGTTGCAGCAAACGCGAGAGCAATGAAGCAGGAGTGACGAGCGCGAGCATCCACCAGCAGATGATGGCGGGTTTCATCGCGGGTAGCAGCTCATCGACATAGATCACCTGCTCGGTCCAGGGAAAATCAGGCACGCGTTTCGCCACCGCGCGCGCCGAGATTGTTGTCGCTAGGCCAGCCTGTTTTTGCGCTGATGCAATCGATTCACGCGCACTCGTGAAATTCAGGTTCACGGGGATTTTCCCGGCAAGAACGATCGCGAGATTCGCCACCACACCGGCCTTTCCCGGGGGCAACACCACCCCAACGCGGCGGTCTCTGCATTGCACTTTCAAATGTCGCGCGAGTGCGGTGGCGACGCCCAGAAGTTTCGCGCGCGACAGCGTGCTGTGGTCAAATCCGTCGACGATCGCGGTCTGAAATGCCTTTCGCTTCAGCCCGCGAATGCAGGCATCGGCAAGGTGCTCCTGCAAGATCGGCCGCTGGCTGTAGCAGATTTCGCCGAGCTTCAGGAGTTGCTCACGCACGGCCGCAAGCCCGGCTTCTTCCGCCGTGAGCGGCCGCCCAAAAGCGACCAACACACGATAGGGCAACTGCCGTGGCCATTTCGTGAAGAACCGTCCGCCTTTGAAGGAAAAGAGTGAGCCCCAGAGCTCGTCCATCCAGACGGGCACTACCTGCGCATCGGCCTGGCGCGCGATGAGTTCGTAGCCGCGCTGCAACCGCAGCAAGGTTCCGGAACGCGAGAGCTGTCCTTCGGGAAACAGGCAAACAATCTCTCCCGCACTGATTTTTTCCGCCGCCGCGCGAATCGCGTCCTTCGCGCGCCGTGCGTGAATCGGAATGCAGCCCGCCAGGTTCAGAAACGGATGCAAGACCGGATTCCGGTAATACTCATCATGAATGATGAAGCGAATCGGACGCGGGCAGGCGATCTGGAGAACGACGGCGTCGATCCACGTGATGTGATTCGGCAGGAGCAGAAAACCGCCCGTCGGCAGAGTGTCGCAGCCAATCGTTTTGACCCGGTAAATGAGACGTCCAAGCGCGAGGCCGACGAAGTAGAGCGCGCGTTCTGCGAAAGAGGAATGCGCCATCCTGTTTATGATTTACATTCGACGCGACGCCCACTGCAATCGGCAATTCGATGATGGCCGATCCAACAGAGCGAAAGCCCGGCGCGCGCGGGGCTCTCGCCTTGTTGCTCGGCATCAATCTGTTCAACTACATCGACCGCTACATTCTCGCGGCGGTCGAACCGAACATTCGCGCAACATTTTTTGCGGCGGGAGATCCGAACGCGATGGCAATGACGGGAAGCCTTGCGACGGCGTTTCTTGTAACCTACATGTTGTCGGCCCCGGCGCTCTCCTGGCTGATCGATCGCTTCTCGCGCTGGGTAATCGTCGGCATTTGCGTGATTCTCTGGAGCGTCGCGACGGCCGCTTCGGGACAGGCAGCGACTTTCGCGCTCCTGTTTATCAGCAGGATTTTCATCGGGATCGGCGAGGGCGGTTATGGGCCCGCCGGCCCGGCGATCCTGGCAGACTACTTCCCGGTGGGCCTGCGCGGCCGCGTCATGGCTGTGTTTTGCTGCGCGATTCCGGTGGGCAGCGCGCTTGGCTATGTGCTCGGTGGTGTGATCAATGCCCATTTTGGCTGGCGTTGGGCGTTCTACATTGTCGCGTTTCCCGGTTTGGTCCTTGGTCTTTCCTGTTTTTTCCAGAGAGATCCGCGTGCCAAACAAAACGCCGGTGAAAAGCCAAAGCGCGCCGGCAAAGACGATTATCTGACTTTACTCCGCACGAGGGCGTTTCTTTTCAACTGCGCGGCGCAGACCGCCATGACCTTCGCGCTTGGCGGTCTCGCGTTCTGGATGCCGGCTTATCTAATTTATCGCAGTCAGTCGCCAGGGCTTGCCACGCCGGTCTTTGGCGGGATCACGGTAGTCGCTGGCCTTCTCTCGACGCTCCTTGGTGGATTCCTCGCGGACCGAATGCAGAAGCGTTTTCCCGGTTCCTACTTTCTTGTCTCGGGGCTCGGGATGTTGCTGGCAGTGCCGCTCTTCCTTGCGACCCTTTTCGTTCCGTTCCCGCTCGCATGGATCACGCTTTTCGGCGCGGTTTTTTTCGTCTTTCTCAACACCGGCCCTTCGAACGCTGCGCTCGCCAACGTTGCTGCACCGGAAGTGCGCGCGACGGCGTTCGCCTTGAACATCTTCATCATCCATGCGCTTGGAGATGCTATTTCGCCGCCGCTGCTCGGACTGATTGGGGGACGCTGGAACTTGAATGTCGCGTTCTTCGCTCTCTCGGGGGCAATGCTCATCTCCGGAATCGTCTGGTTGCTCGGAATGAAGTATCTCGCTGTCGAGTCTGCGCCTGCACAAAGGCAGCCGGCATAAGGAAACGGCAGGAGCAACACAAGGTCGCTCCTGCCGTGGAATGTCGCGCGGATTTAATCCGCCGCTTGGAGCCGGTTAGGGCTCGGAAGGAGAAGCGGTCGCTTCAGCTTCATCAGGGCTCTTGCTGTTCTTGTCAGCTTTACCGGCTTTCTTCCCGGCCTTGGATTCCCTGGCGCCGCTGGTCGTCTCCGTGGTGGCAGACTTCGACGTGCTGCTGGTCGAAGGGCTCACCTCGGTGGTCGCGCTGGTCGAGGTGCTGCCGCGAGTGGTCGCCTCAGAGGG
>JACCTI010000250.1 GCA_013812515.1 Chthoniobacterales bacterium | reverse complement strand
CGCACGACCTGGCGTTTCTCGAGCAGCGGCTCATTAAACATAGTCGCAAAGGCAAGGCCGATCGCGCGGCGGAGGCGTTATCCGAGTTGATCGGCCTGCGCGAAAAAGAATTGCAACGGACCGCCGCCGCGCTCGGCGAAAGATTCTACGCGGAAAAGCCGAAGGTCTTTGCCCGCCGCATCTCGCACTATTTCGAAGAATGGGAGATGGTGAAGGCTGGCCACGTTGCGTCGGTTAAAGAGATCGCACGTGCGGCTACGGCGTTAAACGGCCTCTCTGTCTGAGGTCCACGGCGCGTTTCTCGCGTTAACGGGAGAAAGTCTCCGTGGCGAATCGCACGGTGCGTCTTCAGCCTTCTCGCAGCAGCACCTGATGACGGATGTCTTCCGCGGCGGCAGCGTAGACAGCGTCTTCCGCGATGTTCGTGGCGTGATCGCCCACACGCTCAAGATGCCGCGCGATGAACATTAAATTTAGATAGCCGCGCAGCTGTTCGGGATCGTGGGCCATCCGCTCGATCAGGCGGCGGCTCGCGTTCGCGTTCATCTCGTCGAGCGCTTTGTCGCGCGCTTTCAAGGCGCGCCCCAGCTCCCGGGCATCAAAGTCGTTGCGATCGAGGGTGCGAAACCGACGCAGCAAGCCGTCCGGAACAAAACATGGCCTTACGCGCGACCGACGTTTTATTACACGAATGGTGAACCAAGCGGGGTCGCGAAACAATTTCTCGATTTCACACTCAGTTCCACTGGTCAGAAGATCGTGGATCGAGTTGGCTTCGTCGGCGTCAACGAGGTCAAGTAGCTCCGCAACGAGGTTAGGTGAGGAAAATGAGAGCCCGCTGGAGAAATCCAGCGGGCTTTTCTTTATGACTCGAACGCGGCGGGGGCTTGCAAAAACTGTTGACCTCGGACCCGCCTCCAGGGCTTCGAAAGAAAGACAGAAAGAGGTTCGCTGGGGGTTCGTGCGTCTCGCCTCAGGCATGATCCAGGTGATGGGCGCACCGGCAACCGCGTTGCTTCTCATACAAAGCGGGGTCAACTCGCTCTCGCTTTCCGTCCTCGTCATCACCGGCCTTTTCACTGTCCTGAGCCGCGTATCGTTCTGGCGGCGATGGCAGCCCCGTGAACTGTTGGAGATCGACTACCAGGAGAAACACAAAGAGCCTCCTGGAACTCGGGGCTTCTCCGGGCGACCCTTCAACCAACTTCTAACGATTCGGCGCAAGTGGCTTAGAACAGACCGACTCGCACCAGGCGTGGATCTTCGCCTCGATTGCATCGCGGACGGATCGCATCTGTTCCAGTCTGGCGGCGTGGCTGCCCTGAAAAGTGGCAGGGTTCTCAAACGGCTAGGAGAGCCGCTTTGTCGGGCCGGGAAAAATCGGGCAGGCGCGCGCTGCTGCCTCCACTTCGCTGCAAACCGTGATCACGTGCGTGAACATCGTGCCGGAGCGCCAGGCATCGAACACGGCCTGAGTTTTGTTTGTCGAGATGTCTGTCCCGACCTCGGCCATCGCGTCGATCGCCAGTGAGTTAATCATGCCGCCCTCGAATCCGGCGCTGTGCGCCTCGAAATGATCCGGGCAGATCTTTTTGAGAAACGCTGCCGCCATCTGACTGCGAGCACTGTTGTGCACGCACATGAACAACACGTTGGGTATCTTCATGCGCGTTGAGGCCATTCAATCTGCCGTTCAGCTCGGGGTAGATGAGATCAATGGCAGTCGCTGAGCCGGTTGCCGTCGGGATGAGCGACATACTGCTGGCGCGCGCGCGGCGAAGATCTTTGTGCGGCGCATCCACCACTGTCTGGGTGTTGGTCACGTTGTGCAGCGTGGTGATCATCCCGTGCCTGATTCCGAGCCGCTCGTGAATAACTTTCACGACGGGCGCCAGGCAATTCGTCGTGCAAGACGCGGCTGTGACAACGTCGTGCTCATCGGCACGGTAAAGGTGATCGTTCACTCCCACGACGACGTTTAGCGCCCCCTCCTTCACCGGAGCAGCGACGACGACCTTTTCGAATGCCACGCTTGAAGTAGGGCTCGAGAAGCGCTCGCGTTCGGAACTTTCCGGTTGACTCAATCACGATCCGGACGCCGCTTCTTTCCCAGTCGATTTCGCCCGGCGTGGCGGCCTCGCTGAAGGCGATCGGAGGATCGTCGTTGATTCGGAGTCCGGCCTGGTCGCCACGGACTTGGTGCGGCCACTGGCCATGCATGGAGTCGAACTTCATTAGATGCGCGGCAGTCGGGCTTCCACCCTTTATCTCGTTCACGTGAACGACCTCGATTTCCGCTCGGCTGTAGGCGATGCGGAGGGCAAGTCGCCCCATCCGGCCAAATCCGTTGATCCCAATCCGGGCTCTCATGGGAGCCCAGATCAGCGACCGACGAGAGCCCCGCTAGGTTCGTTGCACTTGGTCCTAAGTTTCGCCAGAGCCCGCAGGTCGCGTTTGAATATCGGGTCCGACTGCACGCAATCTTGAAGGCATTTCAGATTTGTCTCCAACTCCCGCTTCGGTTTCTCCGGCAGCGAGTAGATCATCCAGTTGCCGCGCCGCTCCACTTCCACCATCTCCCGTGCGCGAAGGTAGGCGAGGTGCTTGGAAATTTTCACCTGGGGCTCTGCGAGGATGTCCTGGAAGTGGCAAACGCAGAGCGAGCTTCGGCTGAGAAGATGCAAAATGCGCAGCCGTGTCGGGTCGCAGAAGCACTGATAGATCTGGATCAGCTGCATGCCGGCTGTCTTTAGCAGCACGCCGAAGCCATCGCCGGCTCTGTTGTCACGCAGCCGCACGAGTCTTCGCCCACGCCGCACTTCTCCCTCGCCAGGCAGTTGGTGTGTTTTGTCGCGAGGGTGAAGTCCAGATGCGGATCATTCACGGCATAGCTGGTGATCGGGAACTGTGAGATGGCGTATTCGTCATATTCCACTTCCACCTCGAGATCGCGGCCGGGAAGCACTCGGTCCCCGAGTTGCAGGATCGTCACGAACTTGCCGGCATCCAGACGATGATCCATGTCGTTGTCGTTCGACCAGAGTTGCAGCGTGCAGCTTTCCGTTTGTCGGGTGGTCCCGCCGCAATCGATGAAGTTTTTCGCCACATGCCCAACCTCCGTCAGGTGATAATGCGCCGGGACGTGATCGCCATCCGGCAGCACGAAGCGCGGGAATAGTGTGGGATGAATCGCGAGAATTGATTTCAGTTCACTCAGTTTCATGTTGCACGATCTATATACTCGTATAGGGATACGTTCAAGCGACAATAATATCGTCCTATGAGCAAATCCAAAATCCTCTTCATTTGTGTTCATAACAGCGCGCGCAGCCGTATTGCCGAAGGCTTCCTTAACGCCCGCTGCGGCGAATTGTTCGAAGCACAAAGCGCCGGCCTGGAACCGGGAGACGTCAACCCTCTCGCGGCCGAAGTGATGCGCGAGCTCCAGATCGATATCGCGAGCAAACCCAGCCAGGTGGTCTTCGATGTCTGGAGTTCCGGCCAAATCTTTGCCTACGTCATCACTGTTTGCAGCGAGTCCGAAGCTAGCGGCTGCCCCATCTTTCCGGGTCCGACGAAACGATTGTATTGGTCCTTCCCCGATCCTTCACGCGTTACTGGCACGAATGAAGAAAAGCTGGCAAAGGTGCGCGAGATTCGTGATGCAATTCGCGCGCGCATCGAAGAATGGTGCGGGGAAGCTTGTGTTCCGGCGAACAGCCGGAGCGCTTGAGCAGCGAGCCTTCAACAGCGGGACTCACCGGATTCGGCAGCGGTTTCGTTCTCAAGCAGAACGTGCGAAAGAATAATTGACCTTGG
>JACCTI010000242.1 GCA_013812515.1 Chthoniobacterales bacterium | reverse complement strand
TCGTGACAAACCGGTGACTGCGCAGCTCGAGGCGTTTGCCAAAAAGCTCGCGCAGTTCTCGCCGCCCGACGCGCGACCCGGCGCCGCCCTCACTTTGGACGTGCTCGCGAAGCTCGAGCGCCTCTTTGGCATCATCCAGGACGTTGATGCGGCGCCGACCGCGCGCGTGAAAACTGCCGTCGCCGACGTGCTGCGTGAAGCGCCCGCAGTCGTGGAACGCTGGCAGAAGCTGATCGCCCAAGACCTACCGGCGTTAAATCAGGAGCTCGAGCAAGCCGGTTTAGAAAGGCTCTCGCTTGAAGAGAAGCCGCATTAGAGCCTGTCATGCACTTCCCAAGCCGCAACGTGCATCCATGAATCAGGAAAGGGGGGAAAGGAAAAGGACCGTTAACTTCACTCTTTTCCTGCTCTCCTTCTGATTAGCTCCTGTCTTTCGTGTATCAAAAATTGCGAGGATATCGTCCTCGCGCATGATCTATAAGGTAGGACTCACCGCCCGCAGGGTTGGCTGCACGGATAGATTTTACACGTCTCTCACGCAGCGCTCCTGACCTCCTCAAGCTGCGCATAGAGATTCTCGTATTTCTGTGCTGCCGTGGCCCAACTGAACTCCTGCGTCATGGCCCGGCGCACGAGTCGAGTCCAACACGGTGGATCATCATGGAAGATTTCACGCGCGCGCTTGATCGCGTCCCAGAACGCATCGGCAGACGTGTCGTAGCACAGGAAACCGAAACCGCTGTCCGTACTCGGGTCGTAGTCTTCGATGATCTCTTGGATGCCACCCGTGGCCCGAGCAACGGGGAGTGCGCCATACTTCAGGCTGTACATCGCGCTTAACCCGCTCGGCTCGATCCGCGAAGGAATGAGCGTAATGTCCGCACCTGCTTCAATCAGATGCGCGAGCGATTCGTCGTAGGAGCGGCGATAGGCGAACTTCGCTGGATATCTTTTTGCCGCGACCGCCAGCGCCGTCTCGTAGGCGGGATCCCCTTCGCCGAGGATGATCAGCCGCACATCGTCCGAGAGGAGTCGATCGAGTACGGGCATGAGGAGATCGAATCCCTTCTCCGGCACCAGCCGCGTCACCATTCCAAACACCGGCCCCGCCGGCGCCGGTGTGAGCCCGCTCGCGTCCAGCAAGAGGTCACGGCAAGCGCGTTTGCCTTCCAATGCCTCTGCCCCGTACGTCTGCGGCAGCAGCGGATCCGTCTCTGAATCCCAACGCCTGTAGTCGGCGCCGTTGAGAATGCCGACGAGCTTGTGCGCATTCTCCCGCAGAACGAAATCCATTCCGGACCCGCCCTCCAGCGTCAGGATTTCACGCCGATAACGCTCGCCGACGGTGGTGATCTGGTCCGCGTAGAGAACACCGCCTTTGAGGAGATTCATGCGGCCGAAGAACTCGAGCCCGCGCGGTGAAAAGTAGAGATCCGGAAGATTTGTAAGGTCGAAATCCAAGCCCCAGAAACTTCCCTGTTCCGCGAGGTGATGAATCGTCAAAACCGTTCGGAATGGCATCTGGGCCGCGCAGACCAGCACGGGCACCAGCGCGGCGGGCCAGTCATGCACATGCAGAATTTGCGGCGAAGGGGTCAGGCGGCGCGCCAGTTCCAAGGCGGCTTTGCTGAAGAACACAAAACGCGCGGCGTTGTCCTCATAGGCTTCGCCGTGTTCCCCATAGATACCCGCCCGATCGAAGAACTCGTCGCAACGGACATAGAAAAGCTGCACGCCCCCGGCTGTCCCTCCGGTGAGAAACTCCGCCACATAACTTTGCGGGCCGAGGCGCACATCGACCGTCACGCCTGTATCTTTCTGCTGCACTTCCGCGTTCTCGCGAATCTCGCGATAGTACGGCAGCACAATAGCGATCTCGTGGCCCCGCGCGCGCAGCTCACGTGGCAGCGCTTCGATTACATCGACAAGCACAGTCGCTCGGGCAAGCGGCGGACCTTCCGGAGTGATCATCAGAATTCTCATGCGAGGGGAAGGAGCAGAACGTCCACCGTCCAACTCCGAAAGAGTTCGCGAGCAGGCGCTCAACGTCCAGCGTTGAATGAGAGAAACACGGTTGCGTGCAGATCCTCTGCGCCCGGCGACATGCTCCGTGTCGATTGTGTTTAGCGTCTTTCCAAACCTGACGGCGCGCTGCGCTTGAACCGGTGAAGATTGTCATTCCGAGGCAGGCGAAGCGCGCCGAGG
>JACCTI010000238.1 GCA_013812515.1 Chthoniobacterales bacterium | reverse complement strand
GGCTGCTGCCGTGGGTCACCGGGGCAGACAGATCTCGCACCGTCAACCCCATCTCCGCGCTCTCGCGCTGGAAAATTTTCGACAACCTGCGCCGCAGTTTTGTCCCGATCGCGCTCCTGCTCTTTCTCTTCGGGACCTGGCTGTTTTCTCCAGCGCTGGGCGGCTGGGGAACAGTGCTCCTTCTCGCCATCATTGCTGTCCCTGGATTGTTGTCCGCGGTGGTCGAGTTGGTGCGCAAACCGGAGCAATTGCCGTGGCCGATGCATCTGCGAGGGGTGGGCGAATCAATTGGGAACAAGCTCGGCCAGATCGCACTCACCCTGGCGTTCCTGCCGTACGATGCCTTCATCAGTTCGGATGCGATCGGGCGGACGCTCTTCCGCATGGTGGTCACGAAGAAGCGGCTTTTGGAGTGGCAGACGTCGACCGATGTAGCGCGCAAGGCGCACTCGGATCTCGTCGGCTTTTATGAAAAAATCTGGAGCGCACCAGCGGTCGCGGTGGCCGGAGGAATTCTCGTGGCAGTTCTGCAGCCGGCGCAATTGCTGACCGCCTGGCCGATCCTCGGCCTGTGGCTGGCCGCTCCCTGGATCGCGTGGTGGATCAGCCAACCGATCGCGCCGCCAGCGCCCGATCTGAGCGCGGAGCAATTAATCTTTCTCCGCCGCATTGCGCGCAAGACATGGCATTTCTTTGAGACGTTCGTCACCGCGCAGGAGAACTGGCTACCACCGGATAATTTCCAGGAGGAGCCATTCACCGGCGTCGCCGCACGCACTTCCCCGACGAATATCGGCCTTGCGCTCCTGGCCAATCTGGCCGCACGGGATTTCGGCTATCTCTCGTTAGGCCGCGTGGTTCAACGCACGGAAGCGACCATCGCGACGCTGCTGCG
Source organism: Chthoniobacterales bacterium (assembly GCA_013812515.1). Classification (GTDB taxonomy): domain Bacteria; phylum Verrucomicrobiota; class Verrucomicrobiia; order Chthoniobacterales; family UBA10450; genus JACCTI01. The sequence continues at coordinate 2,734 of JACCTI010000238.1, read as the reverse complement.
ACTCGATCGGCATCGCGGGCATTTTTACAATTGGTATGACACGCGCACGCTCAAGCCGCTCCTGCCGCTCTATGTCTCGAGCGTCGACAGTGGCAATCTCGCCGGGCATCTGCTCACGCTCGGCGCCGGGCTGCGGGAACTAACCGATGCGACAATTTTCGACCCGCAGATTTTTGCCGGGCTGCGCGACACGCTGGAAATCTTGCGAAGACTGACCGGCGAAGATGCAGCGCTCTCACAACTCGAGACTGAACTGGAGCAAACGCCTTCCACTTTGCGCGCGGCGTGCGCGCTCCTGGAGCGGTTGGGCAAACAGGCAGCGCAAATCGTGGCAGCGCTGGCGAACAGAGAGGAAGACCTCAAAGCGTGGGCTCAAATCTTGCAACGGAATTGCGAGGAGCACCTGGAAGAATTGCGCTTTCTTGCGCCCTGGTCAGCGCGCGCGGATCTCGCGAACCTCCGCCCTCCAGCAGATCTCGTGGACAAACTAGCGCAGCTTGACGGCAATCCTTCGCTCCGGGAAATCTCGGACTTGGACCAGACGCTCGCCGCGCAACTCGAAGGACAACTTTGGCTGGAGGAATGGGCGATCTGCCTGCGGGAAGCGAGCACCCGCGCCCGCGAACGCGTGCTCACTTTGGAAAACCTCGCGCGCCAAAGCGAAGAAGTAGCGGCGATGGATTTCACCTTCCTCTTCGATCCATCGCGCGACCTGTTCTCGATCGGGTTCAACGTCACCGAAGGCCGGCGTGACGTGAGCTTTTATGATCTACTCGCGTCGGAGGCGCGCCTTTGCAGTTACGTCACGATCGCACAAGGGCAGGTCCCACAGGATCACTGGTTCTCGCTCGGCCGTTTGCTCGTGGCGCCGCACGGCGAGCCGATCCTCGTTTCGTGGAGCGGGTCAATGTTCGAGTATTTGATGCCGCTGCTGGTGATGCCTAACTACAGCAACACCCTGCTCGATCACGCGTGCAAAGCAGCCGTCCAACAGCAGATCGAATACGGAAATTCGCGCGGCGTTCCCTGGGGCATTTCGGAATCCGGTTACACCCGGACGGATGCGCAGCGGAACTATCAATACCGCGCCTTTGGCGTTCCCGGGTTGGGCTTGAAACGAGGTCTCGCGGAGGATCTGGTGATCGCGCCGTATGCGAGCGCCATGGCCTTGATGGTCGCACCGCGGGAAGCGTGCGAAAACCTGCAGCGTCTCGCGGACGAGGGTCGCGAAGGCGTCTACGGATTCTACGAAGCGATCGATTACACTCCTTCGCGGCTGCCACCGGATGAGTCGAGCGTCACGGTCAAATCGTTCATGGCGCATCACCAGGGGATGAGTTTACTCGCGCTGGTCTATTTGCTGCGCGACCTGCCGATGCAACGGCGGTTCCTTTCGCGTCCGCTGCTGAAGGCGGCGGACCTTTTATTGCAGGAACGCGTCCCGCGAGCGGAGGCCAACGTGCTGCCCGAAGATCTGGCCCTCGAGGACTCCAGGCCGGAGCGCGCCGATGGCGAAGGCGTGATGCGGGTGCTGACAAATCCCACGCCGCGCACGCCCGACGTTCATCTGTTATCCAATGGTCGCTATCACGTCGCAATCAGCAGCGCCGGTGGCGGCTACAGTCGCTGGCGGGACCTGGCGGTAACGCGCTGGCGCGAAGATGCGACCTCCGATTGCTGGGGAACGTTTGTTTATCTGCGGGATGTCGCCACGGGAGAATTTTGGTCGACGGCTTTCCAGCCCACCCAGCGCGCGACGAAAGGCTACGAGGCCATCTTCACGCAAGCGCGCGCGGAGTTTCGTCAACGTCAGGGCGGTCTCGAAATTCACACAGAGCTCTGCGTTTCGCCGGAGGACGACGTGGAGTTGCGGCGCACCACCCTCACGAATCACTCGGCCGTCGCGCGCACCATTGAACTAACGAGTTATTCGGAAGTGGTGCTCGCCACCCAGGCCGCAGATGAGGCGCATCCCGCTTTCAGTAATCTCTTCGTCCAGACCGAATTTCTGCGGCCTTCCTCCGCCATTCTCTGTACGCGCCGGGCGCGCTCGGAAGAAGATAGGCCGCCGTGGCTGCTGCATTTGGTCGTCGGCCAGGACAGATCGACGGATGGAGTTTCGTGCGAAACCGACCGCTTCAAATTCATCGGCCGCGGCCGAACCCTCGCCAGCCCGGCTGCCATGCAAACCATCGCGCCGCTCTCGGATACGGCTGGCTCCGTGCTCGATCCCATCATTTCGCTTCGGCGCAGCGTGACGCTCGCGCCTCACGAGACTGTGGTCGTCGACTTCCTCATCGGGGTAACAGAAAACCGTGAACACGCACTCGGGCTGGTCGAAAAATATCAGCACTCGCGCATGGCCGACCGCGCGCTCGACCTGGCCTGGACGCACAGTCAGGTCACCCTGCGTCAACTCGATGTTTCGGAAGCGGAAGCGCAGCTCTACGCCCGCCTGGCTGGCGCAATCATCTATGCCGACCCCGCGCGTCGCGCTACCCCCGGCGTGTTGCTCGGTAATCGCCGGGGACAGAGCGGCCTCTGGACCTACGGCATTTCCGGCGACACGCCGCTCGTCCTCCTGCGCATCACCGACACGGAGAAAACCGAGATCGTGCGCCAGCTCATCCAGGCGCATTCCTATTGGCGCGCGAAAGGACTTGCTGTTGAGCTGGTGATTTTGAATGAAGACGTTTCCGTCTATCGCCAGTCTTTGCATGATCAGATCAACAAC
>JACCTI010000211.1 GCA_013812515.1 Chthoniobacterales bacterium | reverse complement strand
CCCTAAGCGGGAAGCCTTCCGACTTCGCCGCGTTCCGGCGGGTAAACTCTTTGCGTCTTTCCCGGCCTTGGACTAAGGGGACTCCGCTGTGGGTTCCCATTCTCCGGGTCCGGTCCGGCCTGTCGCTAAATTCTTCTTCGAAGGCGACAAAAAGCTCTTCGTGAAGGGCGTCACGTATGGCCCCTTCAAGCCGGACGCAGAGGGAAATCATCTGGGCACGCCCGATCAGCTCACCCGCGATCTGGCGCAAATGCGCGAGGCCGGCCTCAACGTTCTCCGCATTTATCACGCGCCGCCGCTCTGGTTCCTCGATCTCTGCGCTGACGCCGGGATGCGTGTTTTGATCACACTGCCGTGGGCGAAGCACATCGAGTTTCTGCGCGAACGCAGTGAACGCAATGATGTCGTGGAATCTGTCCGCGCGGCGGTCGCGCAACACGCGGGTCATCCGGCCATCTTCGGCTACCTCGTGGGCAACGAGATCTCCAGCACGATGGTGCGATGGCTCGGGGTTCGCCGCGTCACGGAATTTCTGGAGCATTTGATCAGGACTTCGCGGGCGGCTAATCCCGCGGTGCTTTTCTCCTACGCCAGTTATCCGCCGACGGAATTTCTCCTCCCGCAAAACGTCGATTTCCTCTGCTTCAACGTTTACCTGCACGAGCAGCGCGATTTCGAGCGCTACCTTTTGCGCCTGCAAAATCTGGCGGAAGATCGTCCGCTTATCCTCGGCGAATTTGGCATGGACACGATCCGCCACGGCGAAGACGAGCAGGCGCACATGCTCGGCTGGCACATTGATTCTGTCGTGAAATGCGGTCTCGCCGGCACCATTTTCTTTTCCTGGACGGATGAATGGTTCACCGGTGGAGAAGAAATCTCGGATTGGGCCTTCGGGATTGTCACGCGAGAGCGCACGCCGAAAAAGGTGTTCCAACTTCTGCGGGAAAAGCTCGGGCCGAGCGACGCCACACCGCCGCGCCCGCCGCTGCCGAGAACACCGTCGGTTTCGGTGATTGTTTGTTCGTACAATGGCGGTCGAACGCTCGCAGCCTGTCTGGACTCGTTAGGTAAAATAGATTATCCCGCCTACGAAATCATTCTGGTCGACGATGGCTCGAGTGACGACACAGCGCGAATCGCCGCTGGTTTTCCGCAAGTGCGCTACATCCGGCAGGAGAACCACGGCCTGAGCCATGCGCGCAACACAGGCGCGGCCGCGGCCGAGGGCGAGATTTTCGCTTACACGGATTCCGACTGCATGGCAGACGTCGATTGGTTGTACTACCTGATTGGCACGCTGCTGAGCGGAGACTATGCCGGCGTGGGAGGACCAAACGTTTCGCCGCCCGCGCAGAGCTGGATCCAGGCCTGTGTCGCCGCCGCTCCAGGCGGGCCGAGCCACGTCCTGCTGACCGACACTGTTGCCGAACACATTCCCGGCTGCAACATGGCCTGGTACCGGTGGGCTTTCGAAAACGCCGGCGGCTTCGATGTCGAGTATCGCCAGGCCGGCGATGATGTCGATTTTTGCTGGCGCATTCAGCAATCCGGTCACGAAATTGCATTCAGCCCGACGGCGATCGTCTGGCATCACCGTCGCCTCACGCTCGAAGCTTTCCAGAGACAACAGGAAGGCTACGGCGAGGCGGAATCGATGCTGCGGTTCAAGCATCTCATTTTCTTCGGGCCCACCGGGACGGCGAAGTGGCGTGGCCAGATCTACGGCGCGCCGCGTTTCAGTTGGTTCATTAACCGGCCGATTGTCTATCACGGCGCTTTCGGCGAAGGCCTGTTTCAGTCGATTTACCCGACGCCGCAATCGGAAGTCGCGGCCTACCTGAGCAGCGTGGAATGGTTCGCGCTCACCGTTTTCCTTTTCGGCCTCGGCATTTTTTTGCCCGAAGTCCGGATCGTTCCTTACTTGATGTTCGGCGGAACATTGTGCGTCGCGATTTCCTACATGTTGCGCGCGCGGATCGAACCGAAATTCGACACCATTCCCGCGCGTTTGCTCGTGATGTTTCTCGCCTTCACGCAACCACTCGTCCGCGGCTGGTCGCGTTACTTCACGTGGCTGCAATTCAAGCGCACACCGCGCGCCGTGATCGCGGCGCACGAATTCTTGCCGGGCGGTTCGCGATTCAGCGGCTCACTCAGCCGGCGCAGTTACTGGAGCGAAGAAGGGAAAGACCGGCACCAACTTCTCGCTTCAACGATCGCGCTGCTGGAGGAGGAAGGCTGGCGTTATTCCACCGACACCGGCTGGAACGATTGGGACATTCACATCTACGGCAATTTCTGGTGGAGCATGGTCCTGCAAACGGTCACGGAATATCACGGCGGTCCGAAATGCCTCACCCGCGTGGGGCTGCGGAATCGCTTCGTCGCGACCACTGTGATCATCAACCTGATCGTTCTGACGCTGCTGATCTACCACCAACTCAACACCGCCAACGCGCAACTCTGGGCCTTCCTCCCCTACCTGCTCTTCCTCCTTTTCCTCGGTTTGCGCGCGCGCAAACTACGCCGTCGCGTGGCGGAGCTCGTCGATGTGGCCGCGCATCGCGCAGGCTTGCAACAGATGGCGGCTTCTGCGGCCGCCGTGCGGGCCGTGGTCGAGAAAATCCCGGCCTACACGCACGCTGGCTAGCAGCCTGCTTTGGCAAGAGCAGATGCGTCGTTTCCAGCTGCTGCGTTTTGGCCTTGCGCTTCTCCTCGAGGCCGGCTTCTGCGCCGCGCTCAATCTCTTTGACGACTGGACGCTGCAGGAGATGCCGGTGCGCTTTGTCGCGGCGGCGATCGCGTGCGGGATCGCGTTCCTCTTCGCGGTCGCGCAATTCCCGAGCTGGATCAGCCTGCGCAAACAGGCGCTGCTCTTCTGGAGCATCGCGATTCTCCTGCGAGTCGTTGCTCTCCCGCTCGCGGTTGGCGATGACTTCTGGCGTTACCAATGGGAAGGGGAAATCCAGCAGGGCGGTTTCAATCCTTACCTCAACGCGCCGGATGATCCTGCGCTCGCGAAGATGCGGGAGGACTTCCCGTATTGGTACAAGATCAATCACCGGGATTTTCGCGCGATCTATCCGCCGGGCGCGGAGCTTCTCTTTGCGGCGCTAAGTCCCCTCACCGCTCGGCCGCTTCTCTATAAACTGCTCTTCACCGCGGCGGACCTTGGGACCGCGGCGCTTCTTCTTTTGCTTCTCCCGAAAGCGCGGCGCTACCGAGAGGCTGCGTGGTATGCCTGGAATCCGCTCGTCGTCTACTCCTTTGCCGGCGGCGCGCACTTCGACAGCATGATGGTCCTGCCGATGATGGCGGCGATCCTGTTTCTCGTGCGACACGAGACAGCGCCGACGGCGCGCGCGCAATGGCTCTACGCACTTGGCGCCGCTGTGCTGCTCGGGATCGCGATTTCGATGAAGCTGATCCCGCTCTTGTTGCTGCCGCTTTGCGTGTGCGCGCTCGGGGGGCGCGCGATCACGCTGGCAGTGAGCGTCGCCATCCCGGCGCTCCTCAGCATGGTTTACGGCTGGCCGCAGCTGCCGATCTGGGACTCGTTAGGCCGCTTCGCTTACGTGACGCGCTTGAACGATCTTTTCTGGTGGTTGATCGAGGAGACCGTCTGGCCCAATCCGCGACAGAAAAATTATCATTACAACGTGATCGTTCTCGTCGCGGTCGTGCTGGTTTCGTTGGTCTTCTTGCGGAACTGGCGACGCGGCCTGTTGTGGGTGATCGGTGTTGCTTTGATTCTGACACCTGTTCTCCATCCTTGGTATTGCACGTGGATTTTGCCGATGGCGGCGTGGCGTCGCGTGCAGCCCTGGCAGGTGCTCTCCGTCACCCTCTTCGCCTATTTCCTTTTCTGGAACGAGCGCCTCTTCCTTCTGCCATGGCACGCCGAGCTTTGGATGCGAGCCATCATTATCGTGCCGCCTTTAGTGGCTGCGTTGCTCTTTATCGCGCGCAAAGAGGACGGGTCTTCCATTAGCGCAAGCTCTCCAGCGCCTTCGTGAAATCGGGCGGAAGCGGCGCTTCGAAGTTCATCCAGGCGTCGCTTCGCGGATGGGTGAAGCCGAGCTTCCACGCGTGTAACATTTGCCGCGACAAACCGCGCGCCAGCTTCGCCGCATAGAGCTTGTCCCCTGCAACGGGGTTGCCGAGGTGATGAAGGTGCACACGAATCTGGTGCGTCCGCCCGCTATGCAGAACGCACTCGACCAGACTCAGCTCCGCTCCGGCGCGCAGGACCTTGTACTCGGTCACAGCCGACCGTCCCCGGCTCAAACGTGCGATGCTCATTCGTTGCCGGTGAATCGGATGCCGTGCGATTGGCGCATCGATGATTCCGCTCGGCTTCTTCAAGCGTCCGAGGACGAGCGCGAGATAAATCTTCTGCATTGTTCGCGCGGCAAACTGTTTCGAAAGCTCCCGATGGGCGGCATCATTCTTCGCCACGACCAGACAACCGCTCGTTTCTTTGTCGAGACGATGAACAATGCCGGGACGCTCCTTGCCGCCGATCCCGGAAAGCGTCGGGCAATGATGCAGCAGCGCATTCACAAGGGTGTGTTCCTGATTGCCGGCGCCAGGGTGCACCACCATCCCGGCCTCTTTATTCAGCACCAGGAGATCGTCGTCTTCAAAAATAATCTCGAGCGGAATCACTTCCGCCGCGGCCTCGATTTGTTGCAGCGGCGGAATTTCTATCCGTACTCTGTCGCCCGTCCGCACGAGGTCTCGCGTGCGCGGCGGCTGCTCATTCAAAAGCACGAACCCGTCGTCGATCAGCCTCTGCACGCGCGAGCGGGAGAAATCCGGCAGCTCCAGCGCGAGATAACGATCCAGACGCAAACCGGCGCGCTCGCGCAAAACGCAGAGCTCGATCATGGCATCTCGACGCGCTGGTGTTTTCCTCGGGAAGCGCCAACCATATTGCGATCCCAATGCCTGACGCTCCCGAAGTTGCCGAACAAAGTTGTCCTGCGTGCGACGCTGCCGTCCGCGTTCCCGGGGCCGAGCCGCTCGCTTCGGTCGCGTGCCCGCGGTGCGGCGGAAGATTTCGAGTCCAAACGGTGTTCGACGATTTCGTTCTCCTCGAAACGCTCGGGGTCGGCGGCATGGGTTCCGTCTATAAAGCGCGGGACAAGCGTCACGATCGTTTCGTGGCCTTGAAGATTCTGCGCAAGGATCTGAGCGCACATCCCGGAGCGGCGGCACAGCTCGAAGAAGAGGCACGTGTGACGGCAGGGGTGAATCACCCGAATGTCGTTCAGGTTTACTCTTCCGGCGCGGCTCACGAGCGGATCTTTCTCGTCATGGAAGTGGTCGATCATGGCAGCCTCGATGATCTGATGGCGCAACACACGCGTTTCTCAGAACGGCAGGTGCTCGAAACGGGAATCCAGGTGGCGCGGGGCCTCAAGGCCGCGCACGAGAAGGGACTGATTCATCGGGACGTGAAGCCAGCGAATATTCTGTTCTCCGATGCGGGCACCGCCAAGATCGGCGACTTCGGATTGGCCGGTGCAGCAGAACCAAAACCGGCCGCGCAAAGCGAGATTTGGGGCACGCCCTACTATGTCGCGCCGGAACGCTTAAACAATGATCCGGAGGATTTCCGGAGCGACATCTACAGCCTGGGCGCGACGCTGTTTCACGCCCTCTCTGGCCGGCCTCCCATGGAAGGCGAGACGATTTCCGCGTCGGAATTACATCAGCTAAAAAGTCGCCCGCCGAGCTTGCAGTCGGTCGCGCCGGAAGTCTCGCGCGGAACGGCGCGGGTGATCGATCGCATGCTCGCTCCGAAGCCGGAGAATCGCTTCAGCTCGTATGAGGAACTTATTCGTCACTTCGAGCGGGCGTATCGCGCTTTGCCGGCGGCCCGCGACGGCGCGGCTCACTCACGTGCCGGCCGAACGAAACGCATCCTTACCGCGGCCCTCCTCCTTCTCGCACTCGGAAGCGCGGGTATCCTCTTCGTCGCTTTCTGGAAGGCTGGGCCACCTCGCGCGCAAACGCCGCCGGAACCCACGACGTCAGCTACGTATGACGAAACTGCGGCGCTTCAGCTGCGTTATGAAGAAGCGCGCCGGCAGTTGATCGACGGCCGTCTCGACGAAGCGATGACAGGGTTCGCGCGGGTCGGGCAAGATGCGGTCGACCAGCAACCACTCCTGAACTGGAGCCGCTTTCACTTCGGACTCGCCGCTTTGCTGGAGGGGAATCTCGCTTTGGCGCACGACGCTTTTGCGCAAGTCGAGCGCACCGGTACGTCGTCCACAGATGCGTGGGATGCAGACCTGGCGCGGTTCTTTCTCGAGACAGCGAAAGTGCTCGCGGCGCCGGGCGCCATTCGCGGCCCCGCAGAAGTGGATCCGAATAGCACCGAGGCTTTCGCGCTGCTGCTCTTTGCCCTGAAGGCCTGGCAACTGCGCGAGTTCGACCAGTCCGCCGAGTTGCTGAAGAAATTCGAAACGGCCAAATCGCCTAACGAGTTCAAATGGATCGCCGATTACAAAGCCATCGTGCGGCAGCACCTCGAGGATTACGCAGTTTACACGGACGCGAAAAGCCTTCCGCGGCGTTTCAAAAACGCAGCCGAAGCACAAGCGGCGCTCGAGAAAATCCAGGCACTGCGGAAGCGGGTCCAAACGCGCGGCGTGCTCGTGGATGTGTTAGAAGAGGAAGAGAATCGCCTGAAGGGAACGGTTGCGAATCTCGAGAAGACCGGGAAAGGAACGCCGAAGCCGCGCACGCCTGATCAGACGAAGAAGAAACGCCGACTGCGCGCGTCGCCTGGAAAACGCAGCTCGTTCGGGATGTGAACGAGCAGTGGCGACACGCGGCGGAAGCGAAGGTTCGATCTCGCAGGCAGATTCGCTGGTGTAGTGACCGTTGGATGCGGCCGGCGCATTTCGCGCTATGATCGCTAGCTGATGCCGCAGTTCTCTTATCGAGCCCGGAATTCGCAGGGCGGACTTGTCGAAGGCACGCTCGATTGCCCGGATCGCGCCGTCGCCATCCGCCAGATCGAACAGCTCCAGTACATTCCTATTCGAATCGAACCAGTCGGATCACAGCCGCACGTGGTCGCGGGCCAACCTGCGGTCGCGCCGGTTTCGGCGACACAGAACCTCAAGATTCCCCACACGCAGTTGCTCATCTTTACGGAACAGCTCGCGCACTTGCTGCAAGCCGGGATGACGCTCGATGAAGGGCTTTCGGTTCTACGGAAGCGATTGAAACATCCGCGCGTGCAGCAGATGACGGCATCGTTGCACCAGGCGCTGGTTGACGGCCGCAGCTTCTCGCAGGCGCTGCGCGACTTCCCTCGCGTTTTCCCGGCGATCTACGTGAACTTGATCGCCGCGGGGGAAGCGAGCGGCGCGCTCCCGGAAATTTTGCGGCGCCTCGTCGAACATCTCATGCAGGCGAAGAATCTGCGCGATCGCGTGCAACAGGCGCTGATTTATCCGGCATTTCTCGCGGTCGCGGGTGCGATCCTCATGACGGTTTTCATCACCTTCATGGTGCCGCAGCTCACGAATTTCATGTCGCAGAATGGCGGGACGCTGCCGTTGCCGACGCGCCTGCTCGTGGGTTTGCATCATCTGCTCACGACCTACTGGTGGGTCGCCGCCGTCCTGGCACTGGGAGCGGGAATCGGCCTCCGCGCTTTTGCCCGCACGGACGAAGGCCGCGTCACGCTCGACCGTCTTCGCCTTTCCGCGCCAGGCTACGGGCGCGTGATCAAGCATCGCTACTACGCGCAATTCTCCCGCACTCTCGCTACGCTGATGGAGAACGGCATTCCGCTTCTGAAGGCCCTGGATCTGGTGACTGAAATTGCAGGCAATCGTTTTTTCGAACGGAAACTGAGGGACGTGCGCCGGGCTGTGATCGAAGGCGCGAATCTTTCCGTGGCGCTAAGCCAGCAACACCTCTTTCCCGAGCTCTTCACCGACATGATGGCGGTGGGCGAACAAACCGGGCACTTCGCGCAAACGATGCAGACGATCGCCGACGTTTACGAACGCGAGCTGGATCGCACTGTGAAGATTATTTCCGCGCTCATCCCGCCGGTCATCATCGTGTTGATCGCGGTCATCGTCGGGTTCGTCGTTTACAGCATCTTGTCGGCAGTCTTCGAGATGACGAGTGGTTTGCAGGTGCGTCCGCACTAAGGTAATCTCGCGCCGCGATGTTCCGCCGCATCCTCGCGTTTGCCCTTTGCCTTAGTGCGGTGTGGCACGTCCGCGGGCAGGAAGTCGTGGTCGGTCGAGCGACAGAGACAAGGCCGCCGCGGAAAGCTGCGGAGGTGACGAGGTCCCCGGACACAAGCAGCGCCTGGATTGATCTGCGCCAGACGAGCACCACGAACAAGAAAGCGCAGACCGCTCCCGAATGGGTGCGCGCGGTCAGGATGTTCTCGAGCAAAGAGAGCCAGACTTCCGCGGCCAGCACGACCTTTCGTATCGAGCTCGCTCCGCCGGCCGGGGATTTCCAGGTCCTCTCGTTCCGTTTGTTCTTTGATGATAAATCCGAAGAACGCCCGCGCGTGAACGCGGCGGATGAATCCGGCGATGTTATCTGGCAAACTCCGCCACTGGGCCTGGGCTTAAACGTCGCGACGTCGGAGACGGTGATTATGCCGATCGGCGCTGCCTCGACCATCGACGTGGAGGTTCCGGGAAACGGCGAGGGCGTGCGCGCGGCATTTCTCGATTGGATGAAGAGCACTGAAGTACTGCGACCCTTGAGCGGCGATCAACGCTTCATCGTTCCGGAAAGCTTCGGGGCAACGACGCCTTTGCATGCTCCGAAGCAGGACGCGGCGCAGTTCGGAACCGTGACCGCGACCCTCGCGCCCGAGACAATGCAGATCGGTCCGACCGTGCCGCAAGGAGCTGGCTTCCGGTTCGGGATCGAATCGCAACCGCTCGCCGCGTTGCTCACGTTCGAACTCGGGAGCGCGCAAATTGAGGCTCCGCCGGAAGTTTACCTGAACGGCGAAGGCCTGGGGCCTGTTACTCTGAGCTTGCCCGACCTTTCTGATCCGGGCTATCGCGGCGAGGTGAAAGCACTCGTTAGGCAAATGCGCTTCCAATATACCGGCTGGGTGCGCGCGCAGAAGCTCATTCCGGCCAGCAGCCTGCGTGTCGGTTCCAACGATCTGCTCGTGGTGGGCGGTGCCGGCACAGCCGTTTCCGCGATCCGTGCCACACAGATCCAGCTGAAATATGTCTGGGAGAAGCTAGACTATCAGCTCATTCCGCGACGTTAGGAGTTATATGAGACTGCACCGCCAGAACAAACAATCCGCTTTCACGCTCCTCGAGATCATGCTCGTCGTCGGCATCATCGTGATCATCCTCGGGGTCGCGGTTTCGAAGCTGGGCAATACGACGGGAGTCGCGAAGGACATGCGCGTGCGCGCGGATATTCAGGCGATCTCCACGCAACTGAAGCTTTACGAAAGCGTGAACGGCTTTGTGCCGACCACGGAGCAGGGATTACAGGCGCTGGTGACGCCGCCCGAAAGCGATCCCAAACCGACCCGCTGGTATCAGCTTTTCAAGGAGCTGCCCCAGGATCCGTGGAGCAACAATTACGTCTACCTCTCGCCAGGGCGAAAGAACCCGAGCGGCTTCGACCTGTATTCTGCCGGTCAGGACCGGAAGGCCGAGACAGCCGATGATAACTGGGGCAACTAAAGCATCGGCCGAAGTGATTTCCGGTTCAGCACGCGAGTTGTAGCGGCGGGCCATCCGCGATGGTTGTTGCTGCGCGAAGTTGTAGCCAAGGACGTCGACCCTGATTGCCGGGAGGCGCCGGTTCGCGCTCTTTAGGTGAATGGCAGCGCGTCCCTGCCGCCGCGGTCAACGCCCGCGGCTATGGTTCCGCGCCAGCTTATTCATCCTCCTCGTCTGACGACTGCGGTTCCGGCACTGGCGTCGGCATCGCAACCGCAGGCCGTTGGATAACGCCGCGAATTCGTGGCGGCGGAGTCGGCAAAGTGGGAATGGGCGCGGGTCTGATCGGTGGATTCGGAAAGAGATTCGGAGCCACGACGCCGCTGTTGTTGGGGAAGGGAGGCTGCTGAGCGATCTGCCCCGGGACTGACGGCATTCCGGGAAGCGGCGGTTGCTGACCGGCGATGGGCTGCGTGATCAACGCCTGGTTGAAGGTGAGCGTGGCAAATTGGCCATCCTTCAAAATCGTCACCCTGGTCTGCCCGACGCGGTCCGACCATTCGATATTCGAAACGCTGTAGCCGTTCGAATTTGGTCCTTTCGTGCTGAGATATTCCTTCAGGTTCTTGTCGGTGCCCGAAGTCAAAGTCACGACCCCTTCGTCAACGAAACGCGCGGCGTTCGCGATATAGAGATCCTTCGCGAAATTAGGAGCGGCGACCGGCGGAGCAACGGCCGTGGCCACAGCGAAAGGGGATTTGTTCATCATCGCTTCGTAGCGTGCGAAGGGGTTTGCATTCGGGAGATTGTCGGCCGCAGCCCCGACGTGCATCGCAGCCGCCGCCAACACCACAGAAGAGAAGAGCGTTTTCATTTTATTTTTTCGGCGCAAACCAGCGGGCAATTTTCAACTTGCCACGCATCATCGTCGGATCAGCCGTGTCGATGGCGAGATTCACGCTTTCGAAAGCTACAAAAGATTCGGGCTGCTGCACGTCGTAAAGAAAATGGACGAGCGGCGGCCAAGGGCTCTTTGTTTCGACGGAGGCGAAGACCGCCTGGTAATGGGGAGTCGCTTCACTCGAGCCGATCGCAGGATTTTCGATCACGATGTTCTGTTTCGCGGCCGCGTCCTTGATCTGGTCCAGCAGCGTGGAAGCTTCCACCGGACTCTTCAGCGACGGCTGGAACTTCTGGAGCCAGGCATCGCGCTTCTCCCACACCTCCTTCTCGCGAAGGTAAACCACCTGTTGGGCGCGAGTCGATTTCCGCACCGCCAGCTCAGCGCGCGTTTTGCGCATGGAATCGAGAAGCTTCCCCCAGATAAACAGGTTCAAGAGAAGGAAAAGCACTCCGGCAATGATGAGCGAAAGGATGCGCTCGCGCGGATTCATTCTCTCAAACCAGGCGGGCATCATTTCGGTTTTCCCTCCAGCCGGAATTGCGCGTGATTGTTCGTCAGAATTCGTGGCGCGGCCATTTCAAATTGGAACGTCTTCAGCTCCGCGTTCTTTTTCACCGCATCGGCAAATTGATAGGCGAGCGCTGCACTGTTGGCCTCGCCGTCCACCTGCACCTGTCGCGCTGATTGGTTAAAGGCGGTAATCCGCACATCGGCAGAAGGCAAACTTTCGAAGAGATGAAGCAGAACCTCGATCGGATAAAAATGCGGATCGATGGCTGGCGCGAGCGCTTTCCATTGCGTCTCGGTTTTCTTTACGAAAGAGATATCAGGTTCATCGCGCGCGATGCGACTGTCGAGACGGCCGACCTCTAACCGGAGGATCGTCAGGAAGATAAAAAAGAGGAGAAACAATGCACCGTAAGCCGCTCCGGCCCAGATAATCCGTCTTTTCCATTCCGCCAGTCTAACGAGGTCCGCGCGTCGCTGACGCCAGCTCTCCGGCAGGAGGTTCAACTTGGTGGTCGCCGGCGGCGCCTCGACTGCGATCAAGTCGGCTCTACTGGCGAAGAGGCCCTGGACGGTTTCGCGCAGGCCGAACAGACTTTCGTCGAGCAGTACGACCGGGAACGAAGTGTTGATTCCCTGCATCTCGGCACTCAAAGCAAGCTGTGGGAGATCACGCTCCAGCCGGTTCGCATCCGCGTCTTCCAGCGAACGCGTGAATCCCACTTTCCCTTCCTCGCTGATCGCGCAGACCAGCGTGTCATTCTCCGGATAAATCAGGAAGGCGCGACCGGCAGCCGCGTGCGTGGCGGCGCGCTGCGCGGCATAAACCGTCACTTGCCGCGGAATGATGCCGCGCGAGAGCAGCGGCGCGGCCAGCTCGGAGAGCTTTTGGTTGTGGACCGCGACCGCGCAAACCACGCTCCCCTCCGCCGTCTGCTCGATCACTTCGAAGTCGGTTGTGACTTCTTCGGCGGAATACGGCAGCGCCTTTTCGATCTGAATCCGCACCATTTCGGCAAACTCCGCCGGTTCGGCGGTCGGCAATCGCAGGCGTTGCGCGAGCACGGCATTCACGGGCAATCCCAGCACGAGGTCGCGCGTGCCGTTCAGCATAGGGGCGACCTCGTCCAGAGTCGCCGCGCCACGAACGTCCCACGCGTCGTTGTTTTCGCCGTGGCGCACGACCTTCCAGCCTTGCGCGCCGGGAAGCAAAAAGACCGGTGATGCGGCTGCGGTTTGGATACTCAGAGCTCCTTCCAGGTGATCAGTTGCGGAACGTTGCCACTTTTGCGCACGACCATTTGCACGACGCGCGTCACATCACTCGATCTGCCGATGCTGACGACGCGAATCACCTGATCATTGAAGCCCACGAGCGGTGCGAGTTGTTTAAACTGTTCCGTGGAAAAGCCAAGTGCAACCCGGACGTCTTCGATGCTCTTGAATGCGGCATCGTCTTCCGTCCCATCGAGTCCGTCGGGTCCGCGGCGCTGCATGAGGAATTGATCAACGAGGGGCTCGGTCATGCCGGGAAGCGCCAAGAGCATTTCGCGCGACGCCCAGGCCAGATCAATCGGACCGGTGCTGTTGACGGTGAAATCCGCGCTCCAATCGGGCCGTGCGGTGAACTCTTCCCAACCGCGCACTCGCTTCAGGTCGTCGACCCGCGCGAGCAGCGTATTGGCCGGACGATAGTCGCCATCAATCTCGGCCCCGTTCAGCCGGACAAGATTGTCAGGGTCGACCCAGTCGAGCAAGCAATCGATCATGTGGTCGCGCTCGTTTAGATCCACGCGTTGCGTCTCAAGATATTTCCGCAGCAATTCGAGGCGACCGGGGTTCTCGCCCGCCACGAGCCAGTTCAGGTTTAACCGGCCACCTTCGCCGGTGATCCGCGCCTCATAAGTTTGCGTGCGGCTGATGCCGCCGCGCAAGACGGGCGAGCCCGGTTGCACGGCCGGATGCAAAGCGATTTCGCTCCCAGAGCATGCCATCGCTTCCGCTTCCATAATGCGACTGGCGTTCCCGTTTAGCGCGAGGCGCGCATCGATGTTGAGCGCCCACGACATAACCATCGCGCTCAAGACAAAGAGCGCCCAAAGCGACAGCATGAGCGCCGCGCCGGCGTTCTTTTTCTGGTAGGAACGGCGTTTCATTTAAAGCGGTGTTCTGCCCAGCGCGATCACGCTTTCCCACGGAATCGCGCTGTTCGCGCGCCCGATCTTGATCTTGACCAAGCGCGGCAACGTCACTGTGTCAGCCCAGCGATCGATCCACTGATTTACACGCGGGCTGAAGTAGCGGATTTCCACACTCTCGACATCGGGCAGAAGCGGCACCCAGCTCTCCCGCTCTTCCCCGATTTCGTTGTCACCTTTCGCTTTGCGCACAAAGCCCAATTCCATTCGCCCGCTATTGTTCGCACTCGGACGCAAGCGCATGTTCACCTGGTATTCGCCCGCGGCATAACGAGTGAGAAGACCGGGCCCGGCGCTGCATGTCCATGTGACCTCGTCACGCGAGCGCTCGTTCAGTTTCAAAGGCTCACCGGTGAGCGCCCCCACCCCGTTGGGCAGGCTTTGCCACTGCGCGGTGATCATATTTTCGAAGCCGGAATACTGCCCATCGATTTTGTTCGTTTCAGAAGAAATACGGAGCGCGGCGAGATTCGTCTGCACGAACCGATAGATCGCGAGCGACATCATGCTGAGAATGAGGAGCGCGAGGGTGATCTCGAGCAGCGTGAAGGCGCGCGCCTTTGTTCGCTTAACCAGTGCGGTAAACATAAAACTCAACCTTGCGCGACTGGGCGATGCCATTGCGCGACCACTCGGCTACGAGCGTGACCTGGCTGATCCCGCCGAGCTCGATCTGCCTTTCGTTCTGCAATCCCGCCGGCGCGCTGAGCTGTTTCACAACCACGGGGCCGTAGCCGGTGGCGACTTTCAGCTCTTTCGTCTCGTCCGGCGGTCCGGGCGCGGCCTGGATCTCCGCCATGCGATTTGCAAGAATCTGCCGCACGCGATCTTCCTGCGCGGTGAGCACGCTTGCGTTCAAGCAATTCTCCACCGACCTGCCGATCGCGAGCGTTCCGACGACGAAAATCGTCAGGCCGATCAGCACTTCGTAAAGCGCAAAGGCCCGGCCAGCTTTGCTACCGCGCCGCATACATGGAGAGCTCCGCTTGCGCGGTCAGTGGGGAATAGTTTGCGGTCCAGGAGCCGTTCCTCCCTTTGAATTCAACCACCGCCGGTTCGCATGTTCCGGTCGGCCAAAAAACCCACTCCGCCGCGGGTTTTTCAGTCAGCGCTGCCGGTAACTTCAATGTGAACGCATCGCCGCGCTCCACCGGCAATGTGGCCACCGGCGCCGCGCTCTCGCCTTTCTTCAGCCCCTCCGGGCGCAAGGTTACGCGTCCCTTCTCCCATGCAATCAGGTAAGGTCGCCGCTCCGCCACGCTGCGGTCTTGGGCCTGCTGGACGAGCTTATTCAAGTCATCGAGCGAACGGCGCAGCCGCCGGTCTGCCATCAGACCGTTCATGCTCGGCACCGCCAGCATCATCATCAGCAACATGATGAAGACCGCGATCGCGATCTCGATCAAAGTGAAGGCCTCTGGCTTCCGCCGCATCGGGAAACTTAACGGCCTCCGCCTGAATCACAACACAAGCAGCGGCATGCGGGCGGCGAAACCGGCGCAGGCTCTCTTTCTGCCAATGCGCAAGCGAGCGCTAAAAAAACGCAACCGAACGGCAGCAGGCTCTCGGCGGATGCGTTACGCTTTTCCCGTGGCGCGTGGAATAGCTATAGTCAAACCGATGGCCTCCCCGGCTCCGTCCAAAGTTTCTGCTTCCCCGAAAACCAAAGCTTCTGGTTCCTCGAAGAACCCCTCCTTCCGGCGCGGTATTCAGATTCTCTTAACGCTCGCGATGCTCACGATCGTGGCGGTTCTCGTCTGGCAGGGAATCACGGCGCACGGCACACCCGATCCCACTCGTCCGAACACCAGCCCCACGGTCGCGTTTCTCGATATCGGCGTGCTCGTCTTTCGCGAAGGGCTCGAATGCATTCTCGTTCTCGCCGCCATCACCGCGAGCATGGTTGGCGCAAAGAGAGCACACCGCCGCCCGGTTGCGCTCGGCGCGGCCATTGCGTTTGGCGCGACGCTCGTCACCTGGTTCATCGCGATCGGCATCATGAGCCAATTAACGGAGAGCGTGCCCGCACTCGATCTGCAAGCAGCCACCGGATTGCTCGCCGTCATCGTGCTGCTCGTGATTATGAACTGGTTCTTTCACAAGATTTACTGGGGCGGCTGGATTCG
>JACCTI010000192.1 GCA_013812515.1 Chthoniobacterales bacterium | reverse complement strand
TAAGCACGTGTCTTATCATTAGTTTCTCCATTGGGTTTGGTTAGGTTTGGCGGTGAGGAATAATGAACTTCGAAAGGCGTGACAAGGGTTTTTTTCAACTTTTTTCAAAAATCTTTGAACGCACGTCGCATTGCGACTGTCTGCAAGCTCCCGGATCGGGCATTCCGAGAGCATTTCGCAGACCCGGCTTGCCGTAAAATCTGGTGCTCCTTGGGAGCTGCTCGCCTTCCTTAAATGCTACGATTCCGGCGTGTGATTGCGCGCTTATTTTGACCTTTGCCGGTGAAACTAAGCGCGGACGGAACCGATTAAGCGGCAATGATTGCGCAATTCCCAAGCGCAGAACTGCCTCCCGGCGGAGACCAGTTTTCCTCCGCGACAAATCTCGTGCGTGGTATTTCAACCGCCATGGCCAAATTGATCACACATCCGCCGTACGATTTCACTCACTGGAAGCAATCGCTTGGAGATAGAAGATTTTCCCCCGCAGTGACGGCGGCTCTCTCACCTGTTCCCCCCGCGCACGGATATTCCGTTGAGCCAGCCGGTCAAAGCGACCCGCCGCGAGCGGTTCGCAACGGTTCTTTGTCTTAGCCATTTTCGTTTGAGATCAGACGGAATTATGATTGTGATTTGTTTCTCGGCTGAGCCTTGGGATGATGTGCTTGCCAGCTCGGGAGTCGATCCTCCCTTTCGCTCCGCCCAACATGTTCACCGGCCTTATTGAAGAAATCGGCAGCGTTCGTGGGATTGAATTAACGCATGGAGGGACCCAATTGCAGATCGCTGCGCCGCGTATCGCTTGCGACCTTCGTAAAGGTGACAGCGTCGCGGTGAACGGCTGTTGCTTGACGGTTTCTGAGATTCGCCGCGAACAGCTTACGTTCGATATCCTCGGAGAGACCCTGGACCGAACAAATCTCCGGACGGTGAGGCGTGATAGCTTGGTTAATCTCGAGCGCGCGCTCATGTTCAACGGCCGGTTCGGCGGACATTTCGTGCAAGGCCACGTCGATTGCACAGTGCGCGTCATGAGCTTCGAGGAAACGCGGGGAGATCATCGACTCCAACTCGAGCTGCCCGATGAGTTCGCGCAATATGTGGTCTACAAAGGCTCGGTTGCCGTGAACGGCATCAGCCTGACGATCGCTGAATTACTCCCGAAGAGTTTCGGGATTTGGATTATCCCTCATACTAAGCGGCACACAAATCTCGCCACGGCCGATCCCGGCGATCAGCTAAATGTGGAGTTCGATTTGCTAGCGAAATACGTCGAGCGAATGTTGGCGCGCGGTGAAGCACAGGACGCCAGTCGCGAGCGTGGCGACGTCTTGGAACGGCCGGGGTCGACGCCCCCGGCTACAAGGGATTGACGTCTCCGGCTACAGATAGGGCCAGCGTCTTTCGCATAAGCTGTCCTCGTGCAGCAAGGCCTTCTGGAGTTGGGTCGCGATTCGTGTTTGCGCGCGAGACCTTCGACTCGTCTGATTCTGGCCCGTGATGACGCCCAAGGCTTCGATACGCGGCATCGAGAAAGCCCAAAGCGCATCTCCGCTCTCCGTTGGTGTAATTGCATCTCCGCTCGAGCTGCGATGCGCTCTCCGGATGCGCCGACCACCGCACTTGTTTGAACTCAGGCTCGACGCCTTGAGCGAACACCTGGACGAGGTGCAACGTGTCGCCGCGTCGCTTCCAGCTCCACTCATCATCACGGCCAGAGATCCGCGCGAAGGAGGTTTGCATCAGCTTTCTCCAAGGCAGAGGTGCGACTTGCTCCTCAGATTTATGTCCTTTGCCACGTACGTCGACGTAGAGCTCCAATCCGTGCGGATGCTCCGCTCAGTTCTCGAACACGCCGAGTCGATAGATGTGCGACGGATCATCTCCGTCCACAATTTCGACGCCACGCCGAAGCTCAGCACACTGATGCAGCTGATCGATTCCGCCAAGACTGTGGGCGCCGACATTCTGAAAGTCGCCACCCGCACAGAGACCGTCGACGAGCTCGCGCGCTTGCTGGAGTTCTTCGATCGTGCCTCCGAACATCTACCCGTCAGCGCGATGGGCATCGGCAAACTTGCGCGCCATTCCCGCCGGCTGCTCGCCCGCCGGGGCTCAGTGTTAAACTATGCCTACCTCAGGAGCGCTGAGGTCGAAGGCCAAATGTCGCTCGCAGCCCTCCGACGCACCATGGCGCGATCGCGTGGCCCGCGTCGAAGTAAGCTCCACCATTTCGCGTCTACACTGGCGCATCTAATGTGAGGAAGGAAACATTCCGTTTTGTCTGTGAGCGACTCAGTTGAACTTCCGCATGCGGTGCCGGTGATGCCTTTGCCGGGCGCGCTGCTCTTTCCGCACGCGCTCCTGCCGCTCTACATCTTCGAGCCGCGTTACCGCGCGATGCTCGATTACGCACTCGGCGACCATCGCATGTTCTGCGTCGCATTGATCGATCCCGCGCGCGGTGATTGGCATTCAGCAAATGACTTCCGTCAGATTGCCACCGCTGGATTGATTCGAGCTTGCGTCGGCCGTGGAGACGGAACGTCCAACCTGATTCTGCAAGGGCTTCAGCGTGTTCGCTTCACCAGGTTCGAGCAGGAGAAGCCATTTCCCATCGCGGAGATCGAGCCGCT
>JACCTI010000162.1 GCA_013812515.1 Chthoniobacterales bacterium | reverse complement strand
TCGATCGGGTGCTCCTGAACGTGAGCCTCGTCGACACGGGGAATGGTCATCAAGTCTAGGCCGAACGTTATGACCGCACCTTGGCGAATGCCCTCACGCTGCAAGGTGAACTCGCGACCGAGATCGCGTCCGCCTTGCGCGCGAGGTTAAGCCCAGAGGAAAAAGCGCGTCGAGGCGAAGGCGACGGAGAATCCAGACGCGTATGTTTTGTATCTCCGCGCGCGCGATTATCAAACGCGCCCCATTCCGCTGATGCAGGACAATGAGACAGCGACCGAGCTCTACAGGCAGGCAATTGCGCTCGATCCCGATTTTGCGCTCGCACACGCGCGGCTCTCAGCCACGCTTTCTTACAGTTGCGCCCGCGGCACAACCGCTCTTCGAGACGGCGCGACCCAGCATGGAAATGGAAATCAAGTCCGCGCCGCTCGATGCTTTCCGGCACGCACATCTGGGCTGCGCTACGCTTACCTCGGGCGGAAAGATGATGCGTTACGGGAGGGCAATACGGCGGCCGAGCTGCTCCCGATCGCGAAAGATGGTTATGACGGCACCTTTGTCGCGGCCGTGGTCGCGTTGATTCATGCGCGTAGCGGCGAGACGGACCAGGCGATTCAGTCCGTTGAACGCCTGTTAAGGACGCCCGGCCCGGTAATGCCTTTCTTTGAGGCAAGCATCACGCTCCCGGAACTGCGCACGCGCTGGCAGTGGGCCCCTTTGCGGAACGATCCCCGTTTCCTAGAGATTCTCGCCCGGCCCGAGCGGGCAACCGTCACGAGATGAAACAGCCAGACACAGCTTTCTCGTTGGCTGATGACGATCAGCACGCGGATATTCTGCTCATGAGCGCTATCGCAGAACATCGAAAGCCGGCCGACGTGGTGGTGCGCGGGAAAGCGGATGGATTTTTGCAGGAGATCGTTAGCGGCGGATTCAGTTTCCGCGCGGACGAACCCGTCAGTGTGGGAGGAACCGATGTCGCCCCGACGCCCTATGATTACGTGCTTGCGGGCCTCGGCGCCTGTACATCCATGACCATCAGCCTTTATGCGCGGAGGAAAGAATGGCCACTCGAGGACGTGACGGTCGCCCTATGGCACTCACGCATTCACGCGAAGGATTGCGAAGAGTGCGACACGAAGGTGGGCCTGCTCGATCGAGTTGAGGTAGAGGTCGGCTTGAGTGGAACGTTGACGGCCGAACAGCGCGGCAAGCTGATGGAGGTGGCTTCCAAATGTCCCGTGCATCGCACTCTGATGTCCGAGATCAATGTGAAGGTCCGCCCCGCCGCAGGCGGCGGCAGTGGAACGAGAAGCTAGAGCGCCACTCGTGTGCTGAGACGCGCTCAGAGCGCGGGCGGCTCGTAGCGATTGCGACAGCTGCAACAATGCTGTCGATTGAAGCTCATTCTTTTTTAGGTAGACGGAGCCGCGGCCCATGTAGGCCGCTGGAGCGAGCGCCGCCTTCAATTCCATTGGCTTAGTCGTGTCAGCGATCGCACCGTCAAATTGTCCCTGCGTTTCAAAGGCGAGGCCACCCTTTCTGTACGCTTCCGGACCCGGGTTTAATTTTGGAGAGCGCCGCCAAGTCCGCGTCTGCTTTCTCCGTCCGGCCGAGCTGCTTGTAAGTGTCCCGCGCGACGCAGCCGCGCCTCGAAAGAGGTCGCGTCAATCGTTAGCGCCGCATCGAAGCCCGCGAGCGCCTGCGCAAAGTGCACTATGGGTCGGTGCTGGAGATGAACCCCAGCTACCGGCCGGCCGAACAGGCGATCGCCGAGATCAACAAACTCGAGCAGCAGCAGAACGAATTATTCACGCGGCAGGGCCGAACGCTTCAGAAAGAGAAGAACCGCGAATTCCTCCGCGGCATTGTCGACACACTGCGGTTGGTGAGGGATATCGCACCTTGGGCCGGTGAACGGCGCAGGCTCCGGGACACTCACGGCTTCTCGTAACCAAGTACGCGTGCTTCGAGCTTCGCGTTCCGCGGATCTGCCTTGAAGGTAACCCAGGCTTCGCGTGCACCGCGTCGCGGCAGGAATGCGATTTCGATATCGGAGCGCTCTTCCTCCGGGCCCGCCCCCAGCACTGCTTCCACGTGCACGCCCTCGGCAGTCTGGTCGCCTTTGTTTGTTACTTGAATCGGCACCGCAAAATAGCCGGTGCGTGCTTCCGGTGTCCCGATTTGTAGCTGAACATCCGGCGGCGCATCCCCCATCGTGACGCTCTCATAAGCGAGGAACGCGATCACTGCTGCGATCAGCGCAGTGCTCACGCAAAAGACCGTCCACTCCAGCCAGTTCTTCTCGATCTTCTTCATTGCAACAGGAGCCGGCCAGCCGATGAGCCGAGCGTTGCAGCAAGTCCGAGCACGACGATCTGCGCCACGCACGTCAACAGCGCCACGTCGTCGAACCGACCAAAGAACCAGAGGATCGCGGCCGAAACAACCAGAGCCACCGCGTAGCTGAGGACGGTGCCAACCACTACCGTCATGAAGCCTTGGCTCGGGCTACGAAGACGCGCTGAACCGGTGAATTCGATGTAGTAGAGAATGACTGCCGCGATCGCGAGGGAAAGAAGGACAAGCCCGAGAAGCTTCACGAGATGAGACTCGGCGGCGATCATGAGGATCTCTTCCGTCGGCGCGACATTCGAAGCAAAAAGGACCGCGCCACAACCCGCCAGCGCGATGTGCCCGCCAAAGGTCGCGTCGTTCTTGCGGGGCTTCTTGCCACCACCTTCCTCGCCTTCATCGGAACCACCTAGTTGCGAAGTCCCGATCGAAATCCCGATCGCAACGGTCATCGCCTCGATCACGATTTTGCCGATGGTCTCAAAGACTGTGTGATCCGTCTCAATCTGCCCAAGCAAGAACAACAGGCCCGTCGCAACGATCAACCCAAGCCCCATCTCCTCCACAGAATCGATCACGACCTCCCAACGAGAAGCCTCCTGGTGCAGCCCGACGTAATGGTTATAGCCCAGCAAAAGAATAAACACGGCCGCCACATACAACACCAGCCGCATCGGCTCTGCCACGAATCCGGCCCACCAAACCTCCATCGTGTAAAGCAGCGGCAGGCTGAACATGAGGCCACCCGCCATCCCGCGCGCATACTCACGGAGGGAATTGCTGACGGGTGGAGTCATGTTGTTTGCGCGCGCATTGGACATGCGATGCCCAGTCTTCGCAGGGAAGCTCGTCTGGTCCAACGCCAATATGGTCCGGTTCCGGGTCGCGTTCGAATTGCACGGCCTCGACGCTGGTTAGCCCAATCAACAATGCTTTCGCGACGCGGTGCATGCCGTCCATCACTCGACCATCGGATGACAGGATGATCGGGAAACCTAAATCGGCATCATTGACCAGCCGGACGTGCTCGACCACTGCGCGAACAGTCGCATCGTCCTTTCCGCCGCTGAACCAATACGGCTCGTCGAGTTCACCGATCGCAGCGAGACCAACGCGAAACTGTGGCAACTCCTTCGTCAAGGTGACCAACTTTTCTATGTCCCACGCCAGCCAGCCGCGATCCGACCGACGGAAATGATACTGCTTTCTCATTGCGTGGATACGATATCTTAAAGGCTGAAGCACCGCGCAGAAAATGCGACGGCTGCCGGCAGACTTACTGCGCCATCCGACGAAAAATGACAGCAGCTGAATTCACTGAGCAACGGCCTTCCGTGGGAACAATGGTATGCGATGACACCCCGGCAGCGTTGGGAGTATAGCCACAAGGTTCTATGGCCGAAACTTGTCGACCTCGGCGGCACGAACGGATTCACGAGTAGAAGCGGATGCCCAGCGCGAGGCTATCTTCGGGAACAAGGCATCAAGGCAGCCGATCCGAATTTGCGGGCGAGCCTT
>JACCTI010000157.1 GCA_013812515.1 Chthoniobacterales bacterium | reverse complement strand
AACGGGAGGAGCAAGTCCCGTTGTCGCATCGATTGAGATTTGCGGGAGTTCTTGGCACGCGAGGTGTTAAGAGGAGGGCAAAGGGAGTGCATCAAAAAAAACAAAGGTGTGCAAGCTGGAAATCCAAAACGTAAAAGCAGGAGCGTCAGGAGAAATTGATCCGCCTGGATGACCTGATTCTAAAACAGAACGTCCGCGGCGGCCGTCGATTATTCTTCGGCGCAACCGACACCCAACAACCAAACCAAAACACAAAGGAATAGTATGCCTCAGAAAAAACAAACGACTCGAACGACAGAAAAGAAAACAGGCGTGAAGGTGCAAGACCTCGCTCCAAAGAAAGACGCCAAGGGCGGCGCGACGTTAAGCACGAAGGCGCGCCAGGCTGGCAGTCCCAGCGCCACGAGACCGGGCACTGGCGCCAGCTACTAAAGCGTTCCGCTTCCACGCTCCGTGGTCCGATCCCACGGGGCGAATGGCTGGCAGCGAAACAGCATTCGCTCTCCAAAACCTGATTCTCGCCCGCTTCCAACCTCTTGGAAGCGGGTGATCACCCGCTGCAGAAAAGTACCGTAAATGCTTTCCCCCTTCCCAGTTCTGCAGTACTGGCAGCCTAGTCGCGCGGGGCGAATGGCAGGCAGTGAAACAGCATCGCTCTCCAAAACCTGATTCTCGCCCGCGTCCAACCTGGCTCTCGGAAGCGCGTGATCCCCCTGCGGAAAGGTACCGTAAGGGCTTTCCCCTTTTCCAGTTCTGCAGTAGTGGCAGCCTAGTCGCGCGCGAAGTCGTGGAACGAGTTCAAGCGCACGCATTCTCGCGAGAGTGCGTCGCACACTTCCGGGCTGCACAAGGCGCGCAACTCGTCTTCACGTTCCGTCAGATACACAGAGTTCATAGCTTCCGCGTATCCCGGATGGCATCCTAGTTCGGTCCAGCCCCGGGGGAGCGTGCAAATTAGGTCGATCAACCGGTCTGGCGTTATCCCCTCCCGATAAGCATCCCCGGCTTCGGTCTGACCATAGAAGCTCCCACAGTAGGCAATTGCGCGCGTAATCCCACGCAACGGGATGTGCAGTCGGTCTGCGCAGGCCTGCAGAATTGAGCGCGCCGGCTCCTGCTGATGCGCGTGCTGGTGGGAATCCAGGTGGGTTGGCGCGCGGCCCAGTAAATCCTGGAACTGTGTGAGCTGGCGATTGAATTCGAGCTGCACGGCGGAGGCATCGGCAGCATCAACGACCTGATACGCGAGCTGCCATTCACCTGCGTGATAAAGCCACTCACCTAATTCGACATGCAGTCCGACGCTGAGTTCCAGATGTCTGCGCGCGTACGCACTGGCTTGAGCTGCGGCGGGGTAGCGCACCATCAGACTGGCGCTGGTCACAATCCCTTGTTCATGCGCTTCGGTAATGCCCCGATTCACCCCCGCGGTAACGCCGAAGTCGTCTGCGTTCACGATTAGGCACCGGTCCACCAACGTCGGTTCCACGGTTCTGGAATTCAATCTAAGCCGGCAGTGAAACTCCCGCGTGACGTATCAGCTTCGCCAGCACCTTATCCGCTTCGAATTCCTCTCGCGCGATTTCGGACGCGCGTCGCGAGTGCCTTGCGTAGTCGCTGTTAATCTCTTCGATGGCCGCGGCTGCTTCCTCCGTGGTCGAAAAGCCGAAGAGACCACATCCGGTCGGCAGCAGATTACCGAAGCCGGTCTCCTGCGTCACGACTGGGCGCCCCGCGGCCAGATAAGTCGCAGCACGATCACTAAACCAGCCGCTCCGAAGGCGGACATTTTGGTCCTTCGCGACGGTCCACTCGCCGCGGGAATCCGCGATGTATTGCCGGTAAGCCTCGGGATCGGTCGAGAAGTCCAAGGCGCGCCGCACGCGCCAACCCCGGGCCTCGAGCATTTCGCGATCTGCTTGTTCGTAGCTGCTCAATGCCAGCTCAAATGCCTGTCGGGTACGCTGAGGCAAATCCAGGAACTTCAAAAACTCGTGGTGCTTGCTCCAGTGATACACCTCGCCGTCTAAATTCATCTGCCTTTGCGGCTGCCGCCAATTCGCAACGGTGGTGAAGCGCTCGGGCGCAACGGCTCCCCGGTTTCGCCAAAGTTCGGTCACCACTGGTTGCCTTGTCGGATGAAAACGATACCGGGGAGGCGGCACCGGCACCTTGCAGTCAGCCGCGCCAATGTTCTCCCCGAAGGTAAAATGCGCCGTGTGCAGATCAAGAAAGGCCTCTGTCGGCTCGAAACCGTTGTGTAGCTCGATTTCCGGCGCCACGGGATCAGTCTCCACGTAAATCAAGGCCCCGCCTGCTCGATGTTCCGCCCGCGGCAGCGTCCCGCCGTGGAGGTTTATCACCGCGGCTGCATTTCGCATCGCACGCTCGAAGGCCGTTTTGCCGACGCCGAAATATCGGTCTTCCGCATGCCACGCGTGGTACGACCACGGAAAGTCGAATCCGGACCCTTTCAGCGCGCGAGCCACAAAAGCAGCGGCCTTCGCGCTTCCATCCAGGTCCTCTCGATCGGTGAACATCGAGGGATGAATGCCGTGGTCTTCTGCGTAGAGGACATCGAAACCGAGTCGTCGCAGGCCTAACAAGTAGTGAAGTGTCTGCCAGACGACGCCGCCGACTGGCATGGTCGTCATCATCCCGAGCAGCACAATGTTCGGCCGACGCCGAATGTTCATTGAGCAACTTCGCACGTCCTGATCGACAACGCGCGCCGGGAGCGATTTCAAGCCCGCCAAGCCTGAGCAGGCCAAGCT
The DNA here is from genome assembly GCA_013812515.1 of Chthoniobacterales bacterium. Taxonomy (GTDB): domain Bacteria; phylum Verrucomicrobiota; class Verrucomicrobiia; order Chthoniobacterales; family UBA10450; genus JACCTI01. The sequence goes on along the minus strand of JACCTI010000157.1, from coordinate 210 downwards.
TGGCGTATGCGCCTTTCAGAAGACGCGCATCTCGCGTTTATGTTGCTCATAGACGGCGACCTCACGAACTCCGAAGGAGGCCATTTTTTCTCCGAGGCGCGCGTAGCCCTCACCGAGTTGGACATGCGAATGCGCGTCTGATGCGGTCGTAAATGGAATTCCTTTCGCGACTGCGGACCCGATGAGCCCATCCGAGGGGTAAAGCTCGTT